>CALWCO010000023.1 GCA_944376455.1 uncultured Clostridia bacterium | reverse complement strand
TTACCAAAAGAAATAGATATTGGAACATATACTTTTTTGGTTGATTCCGGTTATGTTAAAGATAATGATAAGGTATATAATTTGGCAGATTATATTGAAAAGTTTTTTAATAAGAATATTGATTTGGCGATAAGAGCGTTGGGTCGTTTGGATGAAAGAGATAGAGATGAAAAGATTGATGGTGTGAAAAAAGAAGAGGAAGGAGAGTAACTCCTTCCTCGTACAATCAGTTCAATTTTGATAAAAAATATTTTTGGTTGGTTTTTGGGGTGTTGTTTTTATGTATTTATTATATACAATATATTGCAATTTTTTCGTTTAATTAATACAATATATTGTGTCGCATAGTAAATTTTTTGGGTTCAAGTCCGGCCAGTAGCTCCACGCAAGCCCCCGAATTTTCATTCGGGGGCGTTTGCTTTTGCCCACTGCCCGGACGCCCGAAATGACGTGACGCGATCGCGCTTTCCGCGAACGATCGCTATTCCGTCGCTTTGCTCCTTACAAGTCCGCCCGGTAGCTCCACGCAAGCCCCCGAATTTTCATTCGGGGGCGTTTGCTTTTGCCCACTGCCCGGACGCCCGAAATGACGTGACGCGATCGCGCTTTCCGCGAACGATCGCTATTCCGTCGCTTTGCTCCTTACAAGTCCGGCCAGTAGCTCCACGCAAGCCCCCGAATTTTCATTCGGGGGCGTTTGCTTTTGCCCACTGCCCGGAACCTCTTGACAAACGGAAAGAATGTGGTACAATAGAAGTACAATAAAAATTGTTTTCAGAAAACATCGGCAGTGACGGATCGGGGCATCCTCGGTTTGTCGGGTTGTCGGGGGGAATAAATGGAAAAATCGGAATCAAAAAACGCCGTATTGCAATTAAAACATGACAATTAAAACATGCGACTTTTTATGAGGATAGCGTTTCAATTCGCATGGGTAAATTTTTTTGCGACCTTCGAATAGAGGATATTGACTATAAAAAACCGTCATTTTTTACTTGTCTTATGGCGGCAACATCTCGGGCATATTTTTCTCCCGGATATCTTTGGATAAAAACAAATATCAAAATAAGAGGACAAAAAAGATTGTTTCCGATCAAAATTAAATTTGAAGAGATCTTTAAGTTGCCCGATAAATTCAAGAAATTTCTTGATATTCTTCGGTGAAGGCATCGGAAGACGAAATGAAAACAGGGGAAGAGCGTTACATGAATAAAGAACAGGCTGATCTTTATGTAAACAGCACGAACTTAAAAAAATCGGGCACAAGAAAATTCCATTATGAATTTCTTATTTGTAATCTGTTATTGTGCGCGTTTTCCTTTGCTTTTTACAGGGGAACTTTTTTTGTTGCCGTGGTTTCACTGCTGATGGTTTTATATTTTTTAATCACCGTTTTTACGGCCCAAAAAAACATGTCTTTTTTTTCGGAAGTTATATTGTTGGCAATTCATATGCTTTTCGCATGTGTAATTTTTAATCTTTGGGGATATGGAATAAACGTACTGTCGGATTGTTTGGTGTTATGGGTTTTTCTTGTTTCGATCGGTATGCAAATTCTGTCTTTCGGCTTGGTTTTTTTGTGGAGTTTCAAGAAAGCGCAAAAGTTTAAATCGACAAAAGTTTTTTCTGGAAGCGATGCGGTTGCGGGGACGGTGGCCGGGCTTGCCTATGTTTTGGCAAGGATACTGTGTCAGCTGTTGGCTCCCTCAAAAGAAATGGTTGCGAATATTATAAATGTACTGGCTTTCTTGATCGGGTGCGTGGGTAGCGTTGTCGTTGCGATGTTCATTCATAAGGCCTATTTGATAAAAAAATACGACATTCAAAAAAGATAAACGCTCCAACCGATTGCAAGGTGCAGACAAGAAAGTCAAATCAATCGACGGATCTTCCGATCCCGAAACTTTTGGACCCCCGACGGGCAAACGACGGATTTTTTATGCGTTTTTGCGGTCTTGGGGAAGGGGGCTGCTTTTGGGGAACGTTTCGCGGCGCCCTGCGGGTCCGCGTTTGAGTTTTTTTTCCGTTCCTTTCGGGGACTTGAAAAGCTTTCTTCGGATTGTTTTTGTAATTCTTTGTCCCGTTTTGTCTTTTGGTGCACGGCAGATCGAATGGGACATGGAGAGTTTCCATGCCGTACGCGGCGCGGGCGGCGGGGTGTCGGCCGCCTGATCGCAGGAGCGGGGGCAGGCAAGTTTTTCGTGCGGTATATCCGTTAAAATTTTTGTCAAAAATTGCGATATCCTCGGTTTCTTTTTCGGGAGCGAGGGTATTATTTTTTGCCGACGTTCTTTGTGTAGGGTCGCTTAAAGTCGTTCGCAACATTTCGCCGATGTTGCCCGCGCGGAAATCGTTCAAAATACACTTGAAATTTTTACGCGTATGTGCTATAATAGCGAGAGAAAGAAATTGCGGGCCGACGGAGAGTTGAAATCATATGTTTTCCCTGCGTACCGCCGTCGACAGACAGACGGCAAGACAAATCAATCCCGTGACCCTCGCCTTTGTGGGCGACGCCGTCTATTCACTTTATGTGCGGGAAAAACTCTGCCTTACCGCCGCCGTGCGCACGGGCGAGCTACAGCGTCGGAGCGTTCAATTTGTTTCGGCGCACGGGCAGAACGAACAGCTCGATAAGATCGCGCCTCTGTTCACGGCTGAGGAAGAGGAGATCTACCGCCGCGGCCGCAATGCCAAGAAGGGCACGCGCAGTAAGAGCGCGACCGTCGCGGAATACAACCGTTCGACGGGGTTCGAGGCCGTGCTCGGTTTTTTATACATCACTGGTCAGGTCGAAAGAATCGATCAGTTGTTGAACGCGGCCGAGGAAGAGCCGCCCGTCTGCGGACAGCCGATGGAAGGGCGGGAACGGGACGAAAGAGAGGAAAAAGTATGAAGACGGAAGGCAGAAACGCCGTTTTGGAATTATTGAAAACAGACAAAGAAATAGAAAAACTCCTCATGGAGAAGGGGGCCCAGGGCACGTTGGGCCGCATCTTTGCCATGGCGCGGGAACGGGGCATACGCGTGCAGTTTGTCGAAAAAGCCGCGCTTGACCGCGAGAGCCCGTCCGGCAGACATCAGGGCGTCATTGCCTTTGCCGCCGATTATCGCTATGCCGAGCTTACGGACATCATGGAGCACAAAAAGAACCCGCGCGGCGGGTTTGTCATCGTTTGCGACGGCATACAGGACGTGCATAATCTCGGCTCCATTCTCCGCGTTGCGGAGTGTGCCGGCGCGGACGGCGTCGTCATACCAAAAGTGGGCGGCGCGCAGGTCACCGAAGCCGTGCTCCGCATTTCGGAGGGTGCGGCAGAACACATCGGTGTGGCGCGCGTCACCAATCTCTCCCGCGCGATCGAGCAGTTGCAGGCGGCGGGGTATTGGGTATACGGTCTGGAGGCGGACGGGGAGGACATCTATGCCCAGGACCTTACGGGCAACATCGCGCTCATCGTCGGCGGCGAGGACAGCGGTCTCAAACGCCTGACGCGCGAAAAGTGCGACAAAGTCATCTCTTTGCCCATGTACGGCAAGATCAATTCGCTCAATGCGTCTATCGCGCTCGGCGCGGCGTGTTACGAGGCGGTGAGACAACGCAGATGAAGGGGCGCGAAGAATTGACGGACGAACAATTGGTCCGTTCCGCCAAGACGGGAGACCGGGCGGCGATCGAAGATGTTTTACAGCGTTATAAGAGCGTGGTGCGCGCCCGCGCAAGACAGTTTTTTCTGGCAGGCGGAGAGACGGAAGACCTCATTCAGGAGGGCATGGTAGGGCTCTATGAGGCCATCAACGCATACGACGAAGGGCGCGAACCGCATTTGAGCTTCAAGAATTTTTCCTATCTCTGCATCAACCGTCGCATCATGGACGCCGTCAAGAGCGCCGCACGCGGCAAAAACGGTCCGCTGAACGATTATATTTCCATTTTTTCCCCCCATTTCGACCTCATGGGCGGTTACAGTGCCGAGGACGAGCTCATCCGCGTCGAGGATCGCACCGAACTGTTGCAGAAACTCAGCAAAGCCCTTTCCGCGCTGGAATTTCAGATCGTCGTCATGTATATGGACGGACTCACGTGCGGCCAGATCTCCGAGGCGACGGGCAGGGATCTCAAGAGCATCGACAATGCGCTTCAGCGCAGTAAGAGAAAATTGGCGAAAATATTGTAACCGATACAAAATCAAACGAAAAATCGAGCATTTTTCAAGCATCCGAACAGATAAAACAGAGGAGACAGTATGGCATATCTTGCGCTTTACCGCGCCTTTCGTCCCGAAACGTTGGACGAAGTGGTGCGCCAGGAACACATCATTAAAATTTTGCGCAATCAGATAGAGAAAAACCGCGTCGGGCATGCCTATCTGTTTTGCGGGCCGCGCGGCACGGGTAAGACGAGCATCGCGAAGATATTCGCCCGCGCGGTCAATTGCGAACACCCCGTAAACGGCTCTCCGTGCGGGGCATGCCCGTCCTGTAAGGCACTTGCCGCGGGGAACAGCCTGGACGTGGTGGAGATCGACGCCGCGTCCAACAACGGCGTGGACGAGATGCGGGATCTCCGCGAAAAGGTACAATATCCTCCCGTCAACGGCCGCTATAAAGTCTACATCGTGGACGAAGTGCACATGCTTTCGGCGGGGGCGTTCAACGCCCTTCTGAAAACGCTCGAAGAGCCGCCCAAACACGCCGTGTTCATTCTGGCGACGACCGAGGCGCAGAAAATCCCCGCCACCATCCTTTCCCGCTGTATGCGTTTCGATTTCAAACTCATTCCGCAGGAAGATTTGGAAGAACATCTCAAAAAAATTCTGCAAAAATTAGGCAAACCGTACGAGGAAGAAGCCGTTGCGGCCATCGCCCGTGCGGGTGCGGGCAGTGTACGCGATATGCTTTCCGTCGCCGACGTGTGTGTGTCCTATGAAAGCGGCAAACTGACCTATGCGTCCGTCAATGCCGTGCTGGGCAGTGCAGATTTCTCGGTGATGGCCGATCTTTGTTCGGCCGTATTGGGCGGGGACATGCCCCGCGCGCTTTTCCTGACTGAGAAGGCGCTCTCCGAGGGAAAGGGCGTCGGCGTGCTCACGCGGGACATTCTGCAATTTCTCAACCATTGCGCCGTCGCAAAAATGTGCCGCGGCGCCGAAAAAATCTTGGCTTTTCCCGCCGAAATGTTTCAGAAAATCAAGGCGGCGGCCGAGATTGCCGACGGGCACAGGCTGCTCCGCGCGACGGAGATATTCGCCGAGGCGGAGACTCGTCTCAAGTATTCCTCCTCCGCGCGCATTGTTCTGGAAACGGCGGTCGTCAAGGCAAGCATGCCCGAAACGGACAGGGACATCGAGTCCTTGTTCGCCCGTGTGAGTGCGCTCGAAGCGGCCGTCCGAAGCGGGCATGAGGCGGCTGTTCCCGCCGCGTCGGTCGTTTCGGCGGCGGCTTCCGCACCGTCCGCGCCTGTAGATACGGGAAACGGCGTGCGGAAGGAAGAGAAAAAATCCGCCTCGGTCGCGTTTTCCTCCTGGGACGAGGAGGAATTGCCCCCTCCGCCCGAAGAGCCGATCTTTGACGTCGGGTTTACGGATGCGCCGTTCCCGCCGTCCGATTCCGTCGCGTCCGCAGGCTCATCGGGGGGGCGTACGGGACATGTCGCCTCCGTCGGCAGGACAAAAGCCCCCGTTGCTTCCGCATTCAAGGAGAAAACGGGAAACAGCGTTCCCGTGTCGGGAACGGTAACGGAAACGGTAGCGCCGCCTCCGTCGGTGTCGGCATCCTCATCGGCAACCGCGTCGGAATCGGGTTCTCCGTCGGCAACCGTTGCGGCGGCTGCACAGACGGCGTCCGTTCCGCCGGCGGACAAAAGTAAGGCGTTCGGCATGTTTTTGCGCTCGTTGCGGAAAAATTGCCGCAACGGCGTGCTGTTCACCATGTGTTCGGAACTGGATTCGGCGTTTGAAGGGGAAACCATGGTTCTCACCACGACGAGCGAGACCATCTTTCGGTCGTTGGAGCGCCCCGAACACCGCGAAGCGGTTGCACAGGCGTTGCAGGCCATCGGCATCGGTTCTTTCGATTTCCGCTTGCGCGGAAAGACGGGGGACGGTTTTGCCGAAAAGCTGGAAAAACTCAAGGCGGACTTTGCCGATACGCCCATCGAGGTGAAATAGGCAGAGCCGTCGGCGGGAGCGGAAGAGGAATCGGTGTTCCCGTCCGCGGCGGACGCGGGAAAAAGTCGGGAAAAACAAAAAACCAAAGCAGATAAAAAATCAAACTCAACAGACAGGAGAATAAGAATTATGGCAGGATTCAAAGGCGGCATGGGCGGCATGGGCGGAAACATTCAAAACCTCATGAAACAGGCCCAGCAAATGCAGGAAAAAATGAAGGAGAAGGACGCGTTGATGGACGATTGGGAGATCGTCGGCACGGCGGGCGGCGAGGCCGTCGTCGTGTATATGAACGCGAAGAAGATCATCAACGGCATCGAATTGGACGAGTCGGTCGTCGATCCCTCCGACGTGGAGATGCTCGAAGACCTCATCATGGCGGCGATCAACGACGGGTATAAAAAGGCCGACGAGGTCTACAACGAACAGATGGGTGAATTTGCCGCGCTCGGCGGCATGGGGGGCTTGCTGTAAGGTATGGATGAATTCATCGATCCCATCGGCCGGCTGATCAACGAATTTTCCAAACTGCCCGGCGTGGGCAGAAAGACGGCGCAACGGTATGCCTATCGCATCATCGATATGACCGACGCCGAGGCGGCGGCGTTTGCGTCGTCCGTCCTGGATGCCAAGAAAAAGGTAAAATACTGCAAGGTTTGCGGGAATTTCACCGAAAACGAGGTTTGCGACGTCTGCCTGAAACGGGATCGGAGCACGATTTGCGTCGTCAAAGAGCCCAAAGACGTCGTTGCGCTGGAAAAATTGCATGAATACAAAGGCGTATATCACGTCCTGCACGGGGTCATCGATCCGATGAACGGCGTGGGGCCGAACGACATCCGCATCAAGGAACTGCTCGCCCGCATGGGCGGGGACACGCGCGAAGTCATCATGGCGACGGACGCCAACGTGGAGGGCGACGCGACGGCAATGTACATTGCGAAATTGCTCAAACCGCTGGGGGTCAGAGTGACCCGCATCGCGCGGGGCGTGCCCATCGGCGCGGAGATAGAGTACACCGACGGCGTTACGCTTTCCCGCGCGCTCTCCGAGCGGAAGGAACTGTAAAAATATTTGTTTGTAATTTTCGTTTTTTACGGGCATGGCTTATAGATAAATAGCATTCAATCAATTCACTAAAAGGGGGAAACCACAATGAAAATTTCCGTTTTGGGTTGTGGCAGATGGGGATCCTTCATCGCCTGGTACCTGGCAAACAAGGGATATGACGTGTATTCCTGGGGCCCCGAGGGGGACTATTCCTATGAAGTCCTCAAAAACACGGGGAAGAACGAATATGTCACGCTGGACAAGCGCATTCATCTTACTTGCGATCTCAAAGAGGCGGTGGAGCACGCCGAGATCATCATCATCTCCATCAGTTCGCAGGGCGTGCGCGGGTTCATGAAACGCATCACGGCTTACGACGTGTCCGACAAGAATTTTGTGCTCTGCATGAAGGGTATCGAGGTGGATACCGGTTGCCGTCTGTCGGAAGTGCTCGTGCAGAGCGGCATCGATCCCATGCGCATTGCCGTGTGGGTCGGTCCCGGCCACATTCAGGCGTTCACGCAAGGCATTCCCAACTGCATGGTCATCGATTCGCAGAATGAGGAGCTCAAGCGTTATCTCGCGGACAATTTCCGCAGCGATCTCATCCGTTTCTATTACGGGAACGACCTCATCGGCACGGAGATCGGCGCGGCGGCAAAGAACGTCATGGGCATACTCGCGGGCGTTCTGGACGGTTGCGGCTATGTTTCTTTGAAGGGCGCGCTCATGAGCCGCGGCGCGCGCGAAGTCGCGCGGCTCATCAAGGCAATGGGCGGCAACGAGCTGTCGGCCTATGGCTTGGCGCACCTCGGCGATTACGAAGCGACGCTGTTCTCGCCCTATTCGCACAATCGCAAATACGGCGAAATGTTGGTCAAGGGGGAGAAATTCGAGAAATTGGCGGAAGGCGTAACAACCTCCAAGGCCATGCAGGCGATGGCGGAAAAACACAATGTCGATCTGCCTTTGACCAACGCCGTTTGCGAGATCTGTTACGGCGGCAACATCACCGATTACAGACAGGCCTGCCTCAATCTCTTGTCCCGCCTGATGGCGCGGGACGCCAAGACGGAGTTCTATCAGTAATCCGTACGTATATATACCTGTCGGGTTCAGGGCGTTGTAATAAATTTTCGGAAGAATTTTTACGGGCGGATTTTTCGTTCCCGTTTTCCTGCCCCGCGGCAAAATGCCGCGGGGCAGGGGAACGGCAGATGCCCGCATTTACGCCGATTGCCAACGGGAAAACAGAAAAACAGCCTTTGTTTCTATGCGAAGACAGGGCTGTTTTTTTGTGTCGCGCAAACGGACAAAAAAATATTTCAACGGCATGGACGACAACAGATTTTTATTAAAAAAGAATATTTCCTTTTTTGAAAAATATTTTTTGTCCGCGCCATGCCCGCGGCATAATTGATTTTCGGGGCGTGTCCGACCCGACGGAGCCGACCCGAAAGGCTCGGAAGGCTCGAAAGGCGCGGGCTTTCGTCCCGCGCCGTTCGAGCCCTGTCTTTGCGGCTATGTTTCCGCGTCAGCATAATTTCATCTTCCCGTCAATAAAATTTCATCATTCTTTTTTTCGAAAACCCCTTGAAAAAGGATAAAAAATATAATATAATGTTAACAGCCAACATTTTTACGGACTTGTTGAGTTTTATCAGACCGAAAGGGGGACAAGAACATTGAGCATATCGGCAAAGGACATTCGCAACATTGCGGTCATCGGGCACAGCGGCGAGGGTAAAACCACGCTGTGCGAAGCAATTCTCTTCAACGGCGGTACCATCGATCGCATGGGCAAAGTTGCGGACGGCAACACGGTCATGGACTATGACGAGCAGGAAATACAGCGCAAAATTTCCGTCAACCTTACCTGTGCGGGGACTGTGTGGAAGGGCGTCAGGATCAATCTTCTCGATCTTCCCGGATTTTATGACTTTGAAGGTGAACGGCATGAAGGTTTGAGTGCGGCGGGCGGCGCGGTACTCGTCATCGGCGCCAACGGCGTCCTGCCCATCGGCGCGGAAAGTATCGTCGATTACTGTTTGCGCCTTTCCATGCCGCTTGTCATCTTCATTAACGGAATGGATAAGGATAACGCCGATTATGTCGGAACTGTGGCGGCACTCAAGGAAAAATACCGCAGTAAGCTGGCGCCCATTCAGATTCCCATCATGCGGGACGGCAAGATGCAGGGGTATGTCAACGCCCTTTCGGGCAGGGCGTTCGAGTTTACGCAGACCGGTCCCGAGGAGATACCCGTGCCCGAAAATATGCAGGACGAGCTTGCCGTCATGCAGGCACAGCTGACGGAAACGGCGGCGGAGAACGATGATATTCTCCTCGATAAATATTTTGAAGCGGGAACGCTTACGCGGGAGGAAATGATTCACGGCATCCGCCGCGGCATCGCGACGATGAACACCATTCCCGTCATGGCGGGCAGTGCACTGCAGAACCGCGGCGTCATCAATTTGATGAACGAAATCGTACGGTATATGCCCGCGGCGGCCGATCTCAATCCCGTGCTCGCGACGGATATCAAGGCCGATCGCCTGGTCAACGTTGTCTGTGAAGAGGACGGTCCCTTCGCGGCGCAGGTGTTCAAGACGGTCATCGACCCCTATGCGGGGAAGATCAGTTATCTCAAAATTTATCGCGGCGGGCTCAAATCGGGGATGTCTCTTCTCAACCCCCGCACCAATCAGGAGGAGAAGATCGGTCTCATCTATCAGATCCGCGGCAAAAAGCTGGACACGATATCGGAAGCGTCGGCGGGGGACATCGTGGCGGTCGGCAAACTTTCCGCGACCGCAACGGGCGACACGCTTTGCGATAAGAATACGCCCGTCCTCTTTGAGAATATCCGTTTCCCCAAACCCGTTCTCACCATGGCCGTTTCCGCCGAAAAGAAAGGAGAGGAGGACAAGATATTCCAGGGCCTGCAGAAGCTCGGCGAGGAGGACTACACCTTCTCCGTGCGCGAGAGCTCTCTGGCGGGAGAGACTCTTTTGAGCGGCCAAGGGGAGATACATCTCGATGTTCTGGCAAAAAAACTCAAGAACAAATTCGGCGTGGGCATGATTTTACGCACGCCTTCCGTGGAATATAAGGAAACCATCCGCACCACAGCCGAGGCGGAAGGGAAATACAAGAAACAGTCGGGCGGACACGGGCAATACGGTCACTGTAAAATGCGCTTTGAACCTTACGACGGCGATTTCGTCTTTGAAGAAGAGGTTGTCGGCGGCAGCGTGCCCAAACAGTATATCCCCGCCGTTGAAAAGGGTATCCGCGAATGTCTGGGCACGGGCGTGCTGGCGGGCTATCCCGTCACGGGGCTGAAAGCCGTGCTGTATGACGGCAGTTATCACGAAGTGGACAGTTCGGAAATGGCCTTCAAGGCGGCGGCGAACATCGCCTTCAAAGAAGGACTGAAAAACGCAAAACCCGTCTTACTCGAACCGATCATGAAAATGAAAGTTATCATTCCCGAGGACTATTTCGGCGCCGTCATGGGCGACATCGTCAAACGCCGCGGGCGCATCATGGGCACGGACGTTGCCGAGGGGAAGACGGTGTTGTCGGCCGAAGTGCCGCAGGCGGAAATACTCAAATACGCCACCGATCTGCGCGGACTGACGCAGGGGAAAGGGCGGTTTATGGCAGAATTCTGTCGCTATGAAGAGGCACCCGAATCGGTTGTGGCCAAAGTCGTCGGGAAATAAAACGCACAAACGGTCGTTGGGCTCTGACAGGGCGCCGCTTTGCGGCACAGTCGCGGCGCGGCGAAAAACCGTATGGTTTTTTCGGAAGAAAAAATTTCGTTAAAAAACAAGCGCTTGCCTTGCGGGCGCGGAGAATTGTCTCCGCGCCCGCTTTTTTCGTTGGCTTTTTTGCCGTGCAAGGAAAAGCTTTTACCCCTTTCAAAGAAGAAATATCTTTCCGACATAAATGCGTCTAACCCGCGTTGCGGGCGCATACAATAGTAAACTATGAAACGGATCATTTCCATCGTTATATGCGCGATTTTGCTTCTGTCGGCGGGAGCATATGCCTTTTTTGCGCCGTCGTCTGCGGGCGGAACGGCGGAAACGGGAGAAAACGATATGCGCATTCTGCGCCTTTGGCACATCGACTCGTTCGAGGGCGGAAAAGGTTCGCGCGCGGCCTTTCTTTCCCGCGTTGCATCCGAGTTTGAAAAAAGGGAAGAGAACGTATACGTCATGGTACGCACCCTCACTCTGCAGGGCGCCGCAGAGGCTTTGCAGGCGGGCGATGTGCCCGATCTGCTCTCCTTTTCCTGCGGGCTGGACGGCGTGGCGGAAAATTGTCATCGCCTGCAATATTCTTTCGGCGGCGGGGAAGTCGACGGCGGGACGTATGCCTATCCCTGGTGTGCGGGAAAGTATTATTTCTTTTGTCTGGAGGACGATTTCACCGCCCTTTCCGCCGAAACGCTCGTTCTGTCCGAAGGGGGGAACAATCTGCCCGCCGCCGCGGCGGCGCTTTCGGGTATTGTGGGTGAGGTCAGATCGGAAGACTCCACGTCCGCCTATGTACATTTTTTAAATGGAAAATACCGTTATATGCTCGGGACGCAACGGGACGTCTGCCGTTTTCAGGCGCGCGGCGTCAATGTCTTTTCAAAGGCCATAGACGCTTATGGCGATCTGTATCAATACATTGCGGTTACCACGAGCGACGAGAACAAAGAATCTTTGTGCGGGACGTTTATAGATTTGCTTTTGAGCGATGAAATACAGGAAGGCTTGTCCGATATCGGGATGTATTCTTTGAAAGATAGCGTTGCCGATAATACTTTGTCGGCGTTTGTAAGCAAAGAGGGCTTGTCCTCCGCACGCGAAGCGGCGGCAGAGGCTTTGCAGAGCGGAGAAATAAAAATTTTGAAAAGTTACCTCAAAACATTGAATTGAAAAGCATTTTGTGGTAGAATAATAAGGAGATTCAAAATGGGTCGATACGGACTTTTTTTGTCGGCACTCTTGCCCGACATTCCCTTTGAACGGGAATTTTCTCTCGCGGCGCACACTACGGTCGGTGTCGGCGGCACGGCGGATATGTTCGCGCCCCGCACGGCGGGGGAGTTGTTGTCTCTGGTGCGGCTTTGTGAGCGGTGCCACGTGCGTTTTTATCCGCTCGGCGGCGGCAGCAACGTTCTGCCCTGTGACGGCGTTTTTTCGGGCATGGTCATTTGCACATCGGCCTTTGACCGTCTGGCGGCCGAAGGGGAAACGCTCACGGCGGAATGCGGCGTGGGTGTGGGAAAGCTGTTGCAGTTCTGCCGTAAGCGTGGATTGGTCGGGCTGGAATTTCTGGCGGGGATCCCTGCGCGGGTCGGCGGGCTCGTCTGCATGAATGCGGGAACGAAAGCGGGCCACGTCGCCGATTTCATTGAAAGCGTCACGGTTGCGCAGGGCGGGAAGATCTGCACTTTGAGCCGTTCGGCGTGCGGGTTCGGCGTGAAAAAAAGTCTGTTTCAGGAGATCCCGTGCGTCGTTCTCTCCGTCCGTTTTCGCTTGCGCCGCGGCGCGTCCGAAGAGGTGCAGGCGCGCATTGCCGCGGCGTTGGAAAGCCGTGCGGGGCTTCCCGCGGGCAGGAGCATGGGGTGCGTGTTCAAAAATCCCGCTCCCGATCTTTCCGCGGGACAACTGATTGATCGGAGCGGCTGTAAAGGCTGGCGGGTCGGCGGTGCGGTCGTCAGCGAGACGCACGCCAATTTCATGCTCAACGCGGGCGGCGCGACGGAGGCCGACTTCCGCACGCTCATCGAGCGGGTCAAAACGCGCGTCGCGCGTTGCACGGGCATACGGCTGGAAGAAGAAATACGCTATATGCAGTAAAAATCCCGCGCGGTCGCGGTTCGGCAAGCGTCTGAAATTTTCGTTGTTAGTATCTTTATGCAGGCATGCCTGCAAGGTTTTTTATTTTGATTTGCAGAAAAGGGGAAAGAAAAATGATTCTTACGTCCGATTATCATACGCATACGCCCTATTCGCACGGGAAAGGCACGGTGCTGGAAAACACCTTGCGCGCCAAGGAAAAGGGACTCAGTCAGATCGGCATCACCGACCACGGTTTTGCGCATCTTGCCTTCGGCATCCGACGCAGGAAAGTGCCGTCCCTCGTCGCCGACTGCCGCGCCGCTGCCGAAAAGACGGGCGTCGAGGTGCTTTGCGGCATGGAAGCCAATATATTGGGCGAAAGCGGAAAGACGGACATGCTCCCCTCCGATTATGCCGATTTCGATCTCTTCATTGCGGGCAAGCACGTCTTTGTGGCCTATGAGAATTTTGCCGCCTGGCGGCAATATTTCGGCGGCAATTTCCTTGCCGACAAATTGAAGAGAAAACCGTCGGACAGGCTGGTGAAACTGACGACGCGGGCCTACATCAACGCCATCGAAAAAAATCCCGTGGACATCATTTCGCATCTGAATTTTCTGTGTTATGCCGATGCGGTGGAGGTGGCGAAATGCGCCGCCGATTACGGCACGTACATCGAAATCAACACCAAAAAGACCCATCTTTCGGACGAAGAGTGGCAGAACATCATCGACAAGACCGCGGCGCGGTTCGTCATTGACTCGGATGCGCATTCGCCCGATCGGGTGGGGGATGTGCGCCTTGCAGAGGAACTGTTTGCGCGCATAGCCTTCCCGTCGGAGCGCGTCGACAACATTGACGGACGAAAGGCAAAATTCCGGTTGCAGGCGTTGAAGGCGGGCCTTTGAGCCCTCTGCCGACAGGTTCGGAGCATTGACGGGACAAGAGAGGAACGCAAAGTGGCGAATTTCACATCGGAGATCAAAAAAGAGTTTCTTCATAAAAAGCCGCGCGGCAATGCAGGAAAGACGGCAATATTTTCCGCCTTTGTCCGAACGGGCGGTTGCATTTCCTTTACGCGGGAGGGGCTCGGATTTTTCCTGGTGACGGAATCGGAGAAGATTGCCGAATATTACATCGCCTTGGCGGAAGAACTGTTCGGCATATCGTGCGTCCCGCACGCCGCGGAGGATAAATTGCGCGGCAAGGCAAAACTGACCGTGGAATATAACGGGGACAAGGCCTTTGACGCCCTTGTCGGCGCGGGCGTGTTCGAGCGCGGTGCGGGAGGCAATTATGAGCTGTATACGGGCATACCTGCCCGCATCATCGCCGACGAGGAGAGCCGTCTGGCATACATTCGCGGGGCCTTTCTCGGCGGCGGAAGCTGCACCCTGCCGCGCGCGGGCGCGAAGACGGGCTATCACCTGGAGTTTGTATTCGCCCACGAGCAGACGGCGCGGGATTTTGCGGCGTTGCTTGCCGACAGTCAGCTGATTGCAAAGATCATTCCCCGCAAGGAGAGCTTTGTGGTATATCTCGCTTCTTTGGCGGCTATCTCCGATTTTTTCGCCGTTACGGGCGCGGAGAACGCATTGGAAACATTAAACGCCACGGCGGAGGCGCGCGAGGAGGTTAACAATTCCAATCGCGTCAATAACTGTTTCGTGGGCAACATGGACCGCACGGCGACGGCGGCGGCCAAGCAGTGCATCGCCATCGGCGCATTGCAGGCGGCAGGGATCCTGCCGCGGCTGGAAGAGGAATTGCGGCTGGTGGCGGCGGCGCGGCTCAAAGACCGCGAGGCGTCCCTTTCCGAGTTGGCGGACAAGCTCGGATGCAGCAAGAGCTGCATCAATCACCGCATGCGCCGTCTGATGGAGTTATACAGGGATCTGAAAGAAGAGGACAAGGAGCAAAAGAAAGAACAATGACCGATTTCGTGCATCTGCATCTGCATACCGAATACAGCCTTCTCGACGGCGCCGCAAAGGTGGAAGACCTCGTCGAGCATATGGTCAAAAACGGCATCGATACCTGCGCCGTCACCGATCACGGCAATATGTATGCCACTCTCTATTTTGCGGAAGAATGTGTCAAACGCGGACTCAAATATATCATCGGTTGCGAACTGTATATGACCGATGACTATCATGTCAAAGCGCCCGGGACCAAGACCGAACATCTCATTCTGCTCGCCAAGAACAAGACGGGGTACCGCAACATCGTCTGGCTGGATTCCATGTCCTATATCGAAGGGTTTTACGGCAAGCCGCGCATGGATTATAAGACCTTGAAGGAACATTCCGAAGGAGTCATCTGTCTGTCGGCGTGTCTTGCGGGGCGCATTCCGCGCCTGCTCTCCGAGGGGGATTATGAAGGAGCGAAGGCTTTCGCGCTGGACATGAAGAATACTTTCGGCGGGGATTTCTACATCGAATTGCAGGACCACGGTCTGATCGAAGAAAAACAGATTTTGCCCGACCTCGTGCGCCTGGGGCACGAGCTGGATATTCCGCTCGTCGCCACCAACGACGTGCATTACATCAACAAAGAGGATTGGGAAGTGCAGGACATCCTCCTGTGCATCCAGACCAAAAAGACGCTCGATGACCCCAAGCGCATGCGTTTCGGCTCGCGCGAATTTTATTTCAAGAGCGGCGACGAAATGGCCGAACTTTTCTCTTACGCGCCCGAAGCCGTCGCGAATACCCGCGTTATTGCCGATAAGATCGAGGAGCCGGTTTTCGATCTCAAACCGAGCGGCGACCCCGTCTATGACAAGTCGCTCATTCCGCTTTATTCCCCCGACGACGGGTCGACGTCCCCCGAATATCTCACCCGTCTGACCTGGGAGGGGCTGTCCCGCCGCTATGAAAACGTCACCGAGGACATCAAAAAGCGCGTGCAGTATGAGCTGGACGTCATCATCAAGATGGGCTTTGCCGATTACTTCCTCATTGTGTGGGACTACATCAACTGGTCGCGCAGCCAGGGAATCCCTGTCGGCCCGGGACGCGGATCGGGCGTGGGCAGCATCGTCGCCTATTCGGTGGGTATCACCGACGTCGATCCCTTGAAATATGACCTCATTTTCGAGCGGTTTCTCAACCCCGACCGCGTATCCATGCCCGACTTTGACGTGGATTTCTGCACAAAGAGGCGGTATGAGACCATTGAATACGTGCGGCGGAAATATTCCCCCGAAAAGGTCGCGCAGATCGTGACGTTCGGCACGCTTGCCTCGCGCGCGGTCATCAAGGACATCGGCCGCGTCATGCGCGTGCCCTATTCGGAGACGGATAAAGTCACCAAGCTCATGGACGGAAAGTCGACCATTGCCGAGCTTTTGGGGCTCAACATTCCCAAACTGGAAGCCAAGCTCAAGGACGATTCTCTGTCCGAGGAAAAGCGGGCGGAGCTGGAAAAAAACCTGCGCGAACAACAAGGGAAGCGAAACCGCGATTTCATCGAAGTATATGAGAACAATCCCGACCTGCAAAAAGTCATCAATTTCGGTTTAAAGCTGGAGGGCATGCCCAAGAATACCTCCGAACACGCGGCGGGCGTCATCATCTGCCGCAAGGTGCTCGCCGAGAACGTGCCGCTGGCAAGAAACGGCGAAGACATCGTCACCCAGTTCGACATGAAAGAGGCCGAAGCCGTCGGTATGCTCAAGATGGACTTTCTCGCGCTGACCACTTTGACGGATATTCAGAATACCCTCAACTACATCAAAGAGGATTACGGCCGCGACATTGATTTCCACAAAATCGGTTACGACGTGCCCGAGGCCTATCAGCTCATTTCGTCGGGCGATACCGACGCCGTGTTCCAACTCGAACAAGGCGGCATGAAACGGTTCATGCGCGACCTGCAGCCCGAGCGGCTCGAAGATCTCATCGCCGGCATCTCGCTCTACCGCCCCGGACCGATGGACTTCATCCCGACGTACATCCGCAACAAGCATAATCCTTCCGAGATCAAATACGACACCCCCCTGTTGGAACCCATTCTCAAAAATTCTTACGGGGTCATCATCTATCAGGAACAGGTCATGCAGATTTTTCAGAGCCTGGCGGGTTACACGTTCGGTCAGGCCGACCTCGTCCGCCGCGCCATGGCCAAGAAGAAAAAGAAAGAGCTGATGGCGCAGAAGGATAAATTCATCTACGGCGACGTCAAGGAAGGCGGCACCATCACGGGGTGCGTCGCGCACGACATCCCGCCGGATGTCGCCGCGAAAATTTTCGCGGACATGGAGAGCTTTGCCTCCTATGCCTTCAACAAATCGCACGCCACGGCGTATGCCGTCGTCGCCTATCAGACGGCATACCTGAAATATTTTTATCCTAAACAGTTCCTCGCGGGCGTTCTGAACGACCGACTCGACAAGATCGAGGAAATTTCCAAGTACGTCGTGTACATGAAGGAGAAGAATATTCCCGTTCTGCCGCCCGACGTCAACCGTTCCCGTGCGGAATTCCGCGTGGAGGGGAACGGTATCCGTTTCGGCCTGTCCGCCCTGCGCGGCGCGGGCGAGGACGCGGTTGCCAAGGTCATCGCCGAGCGCAACGAGCACGGCCCGTTCAAGTCCTTCCAGGACTTTCTCATGCGTTGCACCAAACACATCAACAAGCGCGTCGCGGAATGTTTCATTTTAAGCGGTGCCTGCGATTGTTTCGGCAAATACCGTTCGCAGTATTATGCCGTATACGACGAAGCCATGACCCGCATCGCGGGCATGGAAAAACAGAAAAACAGCGCACAGATCTCCCTTTTCGGCAGTGTCATCGAAGAGCCGGAGATCGAGATCGATTATCCTGATATTCCCGAGTTCGATTACAGCGACAAACTCTCGCGCGAAAAACAGGTGCTCGGGGTGTATGTCAGCGGGCATCCGTTTGAAAATTATATTTCGGCATTCAAAAACTGCAACTTCAATTGCTCCCTTCTTTCCGACGTCGAGGAGGACGAGGACGGCACGGTCACTTATAACAGCGTCAAGGACGGTCAGTCCGTTTCGATGGGCGGGATCGTCGCGGGGATCAAAAAACTCAACACAAAACAGGGCTCTTCCATGGCGTTCATCACGGTGGAGGATCTCTATGGCAGTGTGGAGTGTATCGCCTTTCCCAATACGTACGAGAAAATCAAGAGTTTTCTCGCGGCCGATGTGGTCGTCGCGCTCAGCGGCAAGCTCGATCTGGCCGAGGGCAAGCGTCCGAGCATATTGCTCGACGGGATGCAACAGTTTGATGCGGACGCATTGAAAAAGGATAAGGAACCCGACCGCGGTGCGGGCGCGGGCGGCTCGCCCGCAAAGCGGGAAACGCTCTGGCTCAACGCGACGGGACTGGACGACGGGGAGTTCGAGGAGTTGCAGGAAATGCTGTCCGCTTACGAAGGGCCGACCGAGGTCAGAATCGTGCGCGGAAAACAAAAATTCCGCTATCCGCGCGGCATTGTCAGAAGCAGAGCGTTTGAAGCGGAGCTTTCCACCTTCCTGCCCTCCGAATGTATTAAGTTCGTCTGACATAATCGAAAAACTTTATTGCAATGATATATATTTTTAATTGTGATTGTTTCTTAAACGGACAAAATAATAGAGAAAAAACTCAAAAAACTTCCCTCAAAACACTTTAATTTTTTTTGGTTATTTGGTATAATCAATTAGGAATGAAAGTTTACAGTTGTTTTATCGGAGGTTTGAAATGAAAAGGATCGGTTTACTGACGAGCGGCGGAGATGCTCCCGGCATGAACGCCGCCATCCGAGCGGTTGTCCGCACGGGTATCTACTTCGGCATGGAAGTGTACGGCGTGGAGTGCGGCTATGCGGGTCTCATCAACGACGAACTCATTCCCATGAGCATGCGTTCGGTTTCGGACATCGTTCAGCGCGGCGGCACAATGCTCCGCACGGCGCGTTGTCTGGAAATGCTGACCAAAGAGGGCCAGCAAAAGGCCGTCAAGACTCTGAAAAACCGCGGGATCGAAGGTTTGGTCGTCATCGGCGGCGACGGATCTTTCCGCGGCGCAAAAGTGCTCAGCGAAGAGTACGGCATTCCGACCATCGGCATCCCCGGCACCATCGACAACGACCTTGCTTACACCGATTATACGTTGGGGTTTGATACGGCGGTCAATACCTGTCTGGATATCATCAATAAACTGCGCGATACGATGACTTCACACGAGCGTATTTCCGTCGTGGAAGTCATGGGCAGACATTGCGGCGACATCGCGCTCTATGCCGGCATCGGCAGCGGCGCGGAAATCATCGTCGTACCCGAAGTGCCTTATGATATGGACGACATCGTCATGCGCATCAACCGTTCGCGCGCCAATCAGAAGCATTCCAACATCATCGTCATTGCCGAAGGCGTCATGAGCGCGACGGCGTTCGCCAAACAGTTGCAGGAAGTCACGACTTATTCCGTCCGTCCGACGACCATCGGACACGTACAGCGCGGCGGTTCGCCTTCCATGCAGGACAGAATGCTGGCGGCACAGTTCGGCAATAAAGCCGTACGCCTTCTGAAAGACGGCATCGGCAATCGCGTGATCGGCATCAGGGATAATCATATCATCGACATGGACATCATCGAAGCGGTCTCCATGAAGAAAAAATTCAATTTCGAACTGTACAACACGTTGCAGATGATTTCCATGTAATAACGGGAATTTGTTTCGCATAGAATCATAACGGCTGCGCCGGATTTTTTCCCGTAGCCGTTTATTTTTTTTGCCCGTATACGTTTGAGTGCGGTGCAGGTTGTTTATAAAATAAAAAGGGGAAAATTTCCCCGCAACGCAAGGTACCATCCGACGTCTGTGTATCGATCCGGAAAGGGCGGCTTGCGTTGTTTACGGGTATTGTCGGAAATAAGACGGTTAAGGGGGCAGGGAAAGGTTTCTTTCCCGAAGAAAGATATGATATTGACGGTTTGTTTGAGTCCGAGCATCGACATCACGGTGGAAGTGGACGCGCTGGAAGTGGGCAAGACCAACATTGCGCGCCGCAAGCGCGCGCGGCCGGGCGGCAAAGCGCTCAACGTGGCGCTGGGCATTTCCCGCCTCGGCGGCGATGCGTTCGTGACGGGGTTCATGTACAATCAGAACGGGGATTTGTTTGACGAATTGCTCGAAAAGAACGGCGTCGGGCATGACTTCATCATGAACGAAGGGCGGGTGCGCGAAAATTATAAGTTCATCGACCATCGTTCCATGTTGACCGAAGTCAACGACGTGGGGGCGGAAGTGCCGCAGGAGAACCTGGAGAAACTCCTAGCGCGCGTGCGCGAGCTCTCCGAAAAGAGTGCCGCGACGGTCATTTCGGGCGGATTGCCCCGCGGCGTCGATGCCGACTATTACGGAGAACTTTTCCGCGCCGTCGCGCCGGGTTGTCTGCGCATTGCCGATGCGACCGGCGGCAAACTGGAAGCCGCGCTTGCCGCGGGCGTGGACATGGTCAAACCCAATCTCGACGAATTGCAAAACTTCATCGGCAGGGAACTGACCTGTCGGCAGGATATGCTGGACGCCTGCCGCGAACTGGTGCGGCGCGGCGCCAAGATCGTGCTTCTCTCCCTGGGAAAAGAGGGTGGAATTTTGACGAACGGGGAAGAGGGGTACTATTGCCGCAGTACGTCCGTGGCGGTCAATTCCACCGTCGGCGCAGGCGATTCGATGGTTGCCGCCGCCGCAATGAAGCTGGTTGAGAAAGCACCCATGCCCGAAATATTGCGGGCGGGCACGGCGGCAGGAACCGCCGCCGTCACGACCTTCCGTGAAGTGGCTTTTCCCTTGGAAAAATACAGGGAAATTTTTGACGGGTTGCAGGTCAAACGCATCTTTTAACAGGTTTTACATAAGGGTTTATCAGATATATGCAAGAATTATCCCCCGCCAAAGAAATAGAACGCTCGATCATCAAGCGGGACAGAAAGGAGATCTGGAACCCTTTCGTCCGGGCGGTCAAGGAGTACGCCCTCATTTCCGAAGGGGACAGGATTGCGGTGTGCATGTCCGGCGGGAAGGACAGTTTTCTGATGGCAAAACTCTTCCAGGAGATACACCGCCACGGGAAAATGAATTTTTCCCTTTGCTTCATCGTCATGGACCCCGGATATCTTCCCGCCAACCGTCGGCTCATCGAGTCCAACGCCGCGCTTTTGGAGATCCCCGCGGAAATCTTTTCTTCTCCCATCTTTGAAGTGGTCTCGCAGGCGGGCGGGTCGCCGTGTTACCTCTGTGCGCGGATGCGGCGGGGCTATCTCTATGAAAAGGCCAAGAGCCTCGGTTGCAATAAAATCGCGCTGGGACATCATTTCGACGACGTCATCGAAACGACCCTTCTGAGCATGTTTTACGGTGCGGAAATCAAGACCATGCCGCCAAAACTCCGTTCCACGTCCCATCCCGGGATGGAACTCATCCGTCCCATGTACCGCATTCACGAAGAGGACATCGTGCGTTGGGCAAAGGGGAACGGGCTGAACTTTCTCAATTGCGCCTGCCGTTTCACCGAGCAGGTCGCAAACAAAGAAGAAGAGAGCAAACGTCGGGAGATGAAGGAGCTCGTGCGCGAACTGAAAAAGAAATACGACCGCATCGACGAGAATATCTTTCAGAGTATGCACAACGTCAATCTCGATTGCGTTCTGGGGTATAAGAGCAAAGGAGAAACGATCTCTTTTTCCGATATTTATGCAGGGAAAGAGGAGTGAATTTTTATCGAAAAAAATTCAGACACGGACGTTTGCGGTGCGAATGTCCGTGTTTTTTCTTTCAGGCGGGAAATGGTTGTACTTGTCTTTTTTTAAGCCCGCCGCCGGGAAGAAGGAGTGTTTTTCGCGGAGCGAAAATTTTATCGGAAGGCAAAAAGACGACATCCATGCCCGAAAAAAGGGGAAAATCCATCCTCTGGATCGCCGCACAGACGCCGCGGAGTCTGCATAGTATGTAAAAGCAGGTATGTTCCGTCGCGAACGGGCGGGGCTTTCTGCAATTCCACGAAAGAGGATGTAGTGTATGTGTTGTTTGGATTTTCTTTCTTTGTTTTCCTGTAACGGCGGGTGCGGCCGGAAGGATTGTTGCGGCTGTTGCAATTGTTGTAACAACGGTTGTAACCGTTGTTGCTGTACGGACGAAGCCTATCAGGCGGGCTCCCGACAGGGACATCGTTACGGTGCGGAAATCGCGGAACGCGTGCTCTCGACCGACCACAGTTGCGGGACGCCGTGGCACAGCTGTTGTGCGGCGGCAAAGGCCTATAACGGCGGATATGTTTACGGATTCCGTAACGGCGTGAACGTCGTATTGTCGGGAAATAAGAATTGCGGTAAAAATTCGGGCGGGGCCGCCGCATCGTGTGCGTCAAGCGCGTACGGCACGTCCGAAACGGGTAACAATGCCGAAAGCAATATCTGGTATGCCCGCCTTTACGGGCAGGACGCCGTGCAGAACCGCGACTGCGGGTGTGCGCACGGCAATTGAGTCGGGCGGATGAAGGATAAAAAAGGCGGCGGGATGCAGATTCCGCCGCCTTTTTGCGCATAATATATGCGATGAAGAGAGAAGGAAAGGGAGCCGGTAAGGCGCAACAACAAACAACGGCGTTGAAAACGTCCGATGCGGAACAGACAGTGCAATCCGCACGGACGGGGACGGCGCAATCCGGCAGAATTGGTAAGACGGGAAAAATCCGCCGCGCGTGGCAATGGATCGCTTTGCGTTACGGTGTACTCGCTGAAAAGAAATATACGACGATCGCGGGAACGCTCGTCTTTTTTCTCATTCTTTCCGTGGTGCCGTTCGCCTTCTGGCTGACCCTTCTGTTCGGTAAATTTCTGGTGGGAACGGAAGAGGTGCTCGATCTTGAAATTTTTTCTCAGGTGCGGGAGCTGTTGCTGTTCGTACAGGAAAACGCCCGCGCGGCTTCGGCGGGTGCCTCGGTCGTGCTCGCCGTAACGTCGCTCTATTCCGCCAGCAACTTTTTTTATCACCTGCGCGCCAGCGGAGAAATCATCTATGGCTGTGTCCGTAAAAAGAGCGGCTGGCGGAGCCGTTTGGCCGCGTTGTTGCTGATGCTCGCGACCATGGCGGTGCTTGTCGCATTTTTGGCTGTATTTGTGGGCATGGTATATCTTTTACGTCGCTTCTTGCCTGTGTTTGTCGCCGATCTGGGAGGGTATATTCTGCTCTTTTCCCTGGCTTTCGGCGTTTCGGCCGTGCTCAATCTCTATCTCTGTCCCTATCGCCTTCACTTTCGGGAAGCGGTCAAAGGCAGCCTGATCACGACAGGATTTTGGGCGGCCGCGAGCGTGGGCTTCTCAATATATCTGCATTTCAGCCGCATAGATAAGCTGTACGGCGCGGTTACGGCCGTCATCGTGTTTCTGCTTTGGGCGTATATAATGATGGTCTGTTTTGTCGTCGGAGTGGTCTACAACGAATATTATGCCCGCAAAAGAAGGGAAAGGGAGGAAATGTTACCATATGTTTCCGCCGGAAATGATTCCGAACGGGTTGAAAGATGAAAAAATATATTGACAGGTATATATTATTTATGTTAAAATAATAACAGTTTCGAACGTTTTTTTGAAAAAACGAGGAGGTGCGAATATGGCAAAAGCCAAGAGCCGTTACACGTCTTATCAAAGAAAGAAATTTTCTTTGCAGTCGGCAAAGGCAAAATTGCGGTTCAGTAATTTTCTGATCGGGATTTTGTGCGTTGTCGCGTTGGTTTTTCTCTACATACAGCCTTTCTTTTCCGTGCAAGTCTCCTATGCGGTACAACCGCAAACCCTTCGGCAGATCCTGCAGGAACAGATGGGTTCGAGCAATATTTCCGAGGAAGATCTCAAAGATGTCGATCTTACGCTCGGGTTTTCTCTGACGATTGAGGGAAAAGGTCTGTCTTCTCTGCTGGGGGACGAACTCAACACCCTCATCCGCATGGGAAATGGCGGCGGCAGCGGCAGTCAGAGCAGTTCCTCTTCCGGTGAAACGCAATCCCCCGAAGATCAGACGGGTTCCGACTCCGCCGATTCAGCGGATCAGCTGTCCTTCTTCGCGGCCGTTTATGCGGACGAACAACAGGATCCTTCCGACTCCGGTCAAAGTTCCTCCGATTCCGACCAAAGCTCTTCTGATTCCGGTCAAACCTCTTCCGACACGACTTCTTCATCCGATGACACGTCTGTTTCGTCGGGGGAGAAGACGGAGGAGAACGCTCTGTTACAGCGTCTGTTGCAGGCCTGCAAGGACAATGAAGTGGTGCAGTCGGCGATCTCCGCTTCCGTGGACGAACTGATTACGCAGGCAAAGGCGGCGGTGCCCCGCGTGGTGGCGATTTATGTCAAGGTCGTTGTGCGCGAACAGGCGCAGCAGTCCTCGACGGGCACGTCGGGGAATGACGATTCGCCTTCGTCGAATACGGATTCCGGTTCCGTTTCCGACTCGGGTTCCGATTCGCAGGATACAGCGGTGGAGTTGCCCACTGTTGCTCTTCCTTCGGATTCTTTCGCGACGGCATGGACGGCTCGTCGGCCGTATGCGAAATATCTTTCGGGCGGAACCTTCGCCTCCTCGAACGGTAACGATTTTGCGTCGCAGATCGGAAACCTTGACGTGGACGAACTGACAAAAAAGATAGAAGAATTGCTTTCCAAAGACAGCGTTACGGTTGCGGAGGCGCAACAGGCTGTCATGGATTACGTCAAAGAAAATCAGGAGGCTTTGGGCCTTACGGACGAATCGATCGGCGAAGTGGAAACGCAGGTCGGCGATGCGCTCAACAGCATGGCGCAGCAGTTTGGCGAGCAGGTTACCGATGAAAACGGCGAGCTGGTCGTGGATGAGAACGGCAATCCCGTGATGGCCATCCGCCCGAACGAAGTCGTGACGGATCTTCTCGTTCAGGCAGGCATGGTGGATAAAGATAAGGCCGAATCGGGTGCAGAACTTTCCGAGCTTCTGACCGAGTACATCATGACGCAGATGGGCGAAACGGGGGACGCGCTGTACTATACCTTCATGGCGTTCAGCCTGGTTCTTGCCGTTTTGTATGTGCTTTGGGGATTCCTGCTGATCAAGAGCATCGTCAAAGTTTTCACGGGCACGCCCATGGGCGCATTCTTTGTCAAACTTTTGACGGGTTTGCCTTTCCTGTTGCTTGTGCTCATCCCGACCATTTGTCTGAGCGTATTGGGTATGGAGGGTATTCTCAATATGCTCGCTTCGGCGGGAATGGGCGACCTGTCCGCACAACTGACGGGCCTGAGCCTGGCGGTTTCGGGCGGTTGGGTGGCTTTCGCCTGTACGGTCGTTTTGTTTGTGTTCGGATTCCTGTATTCTTCCTTCAAGCGGGAATACAAGCACGCAAAAAAGGATTTGGACTGACGTCCGTTTTTGTAAAAAGTGTTCAAAGAGGCGGAAGGGCTCGCCGAGCCCTTCCGCCTTCGGCGTATTTTGTCGTTTCTGTGAACGAAAAGGGCAATGTGCGTGAATATGTGCGCTGACACCCTTTTCTTTCTTGCTTTTTCAAAAAAAGTATGCTATACTTAAAAAAGTATATGTTTTTTCCGCGTTCGGTCAGGCGATACGTCTGCAAGCAGGGGATTTTAGCTCTTTCGTCCCGTCTTGCGGCGAGCGTGCGGTGGGTTCCGACGGCGGGATAAATCTGATTCGATTGAGAGAAGTGAATTATTTTATTATGCAGGAAGTTATGCAAGAAAACGTACAAAAGAAGAAGGTGCTCTATTCGGCGGTGCAGCCCAGCGGCGATCTGACGATCGGAAATTATCTCGGCGCGATCCGAAATTGGGTGGATCTGCAGCACGATTACGAATGTTTTTATGCCATGGCGGATATGCACGCCATCACCGTTCGGCAGGATCCCGCAACGCTCCGGCGCAAAACGCAGGAGCTGGCGGCATTATACATTGCCTGCGGGATCGATCCCGCGCAGTGCGCGCTGTATGTGCAGTCCAACGTGCCCTGCCATGCCGAGCTTGCCTGGGTGCTCAATACTCTGACTTATGTCGGGGAGATGGAGCGCATGACTCAGTTTAAGGACAAGAGCGCGAAGCACGCGGACAATATCAACATGGGACTGATGGACTATCCCGTTCTGATGGCGGCGGATATTCTTCTCTATCAGGCGGATGTGGTCCCCGTCGGTGTGGATCAGCGTCAGCATCTTGAGATCACGCGGGACATCGCCGTGCGGTTCAACAACCGTTATTCTCCCACGTTTACGGTGCCCGAAGCGGTCATTATGAAGACGGGCGCGAAGATCAATTCCCTGCAGGAGCCGACGAAGAAAATGTCCAAATCGGACGAGAATCCGAACGCGTCCGTGTATATGTCGGACGATCGAGACGCGATCGTCCGCAAATTCCGCCGCGCCGTCACCGATTCCGATTCGGCCGTCCGTTTCGATCCCGAGAACAAACCGGGTGTTTCCAACCTGTTGACCATCTATTCGGTGTTTGCGGGTAAGACCCTGGCAGAGTCGGAAAAGGAGTTTTCGGGGAAGGGATACGGCGATTTCAAAGCGGCCGTCGGCGAAGTGGTCGCGGACGCGCTTGCGCCCATTCAATCCGAACAAAAGCGCATCCTTTCGGATAAAAATTATCTGGACGGCGTACTCGCTTCCGGCGCGGAAAAGGCATACCGTGCGGCCCGAAAGACATTGGCGAAGGTCTATCGCAAGGTCGGGTTCTATCATCCCGAGAAATAAATCGCGTTTGTTTGAGAGCGCGCTCTTTGACGAGTTCGGAGAGCGTCAGGGGAAAGTTTTTCAATGTTCGGATATATTCAGTACGACAAGCCATATCTTTATATAAAGGATTTTGAGCTGTACAGGGCAATGTATTGCGGCGTTTGCAAGGGCTTGAGCAAAGCCTGCGGTCAAATTGCGCGACTGGGGCTCAGTTATGACGCCGCATTCTTCAACGCCGTATTGCACAACATAAAAAATACAGACGTAAAGATCGAAAAACAGTCCTGCATCACCAAATTCGGCTTCAAGCACCCCATGGCGCTCGTCGACGAGCTGACCGAGGAGGTCGCCTGTCTGAATACGATCCTGGTGTATTATAAATTGACGGACGACGTTGTGGACGAACGGAAGGGCGGGCTCCGTCGGCGCGTGTTCCGCGGCGCATTCTCCCGCGCGGCGGCGCACTGTCCGGGCATTGCCGAGAGCGTGGAACGCAATATGCGTCTGCAGGCCGAACGGGAAAACGCTCTCTGCGACTCCATCGATCTGGCGGCGGATGCCACGGCGGTCATGTTGCGCGAATGCAGCGATATTCTTTTGCAGGATGCCGCCACGCCGCAATCGGGAGCCCTGTTTTATGACATCGGCAAATGGATCTATCTCATGGACGCCGCCGACGATTACGACGAGGACGCCGCCAAGGGGCGGTATAATCCCTTCCGTGCGGCCTATGGATGCAAGGACAAGAGGGAGCTGTTGCAATCGCACGGACAGGATCTTCGTTTTTTGTTCAATACGCTGTTCTATGATATGCGTGAACAATTGTCGGGGATACGGTTTCATTTCAATCGCGACCTGACGGATAACATCATTTTGCGCGGCTTGCCCCAACAGACCGAAAGGGTCGTGTTCGGTGCGGCTTGCGGGGGAAAATCCTGCAAGACAAAGGCGCAAAAGCCAAAAAATAAGGAGAGTGAAAAATGAGCAAAGCAGACTATGAACTTCTCGGGCTGGACGAGAACGCGACGGAGGAGGAAATCAACGAGCGTTATCGGGAGCTCAAGGCGAAATATAACGAAGACAGATGGCTGGAGGGCGAAGCCGGGAACGAAGCGGCGCGTATGCTCGGCAAGCTGGATGCGGCATACACCGAGATCAAAGCCGATCTCCGCGCGCGTGAAAAATCGGGCGCGGGCACGCTGGACGAGGTCGCGGCGGATATCCGCAGCGGCGATTTGGTTTCCGCGCAGGCAAAGCTCGACGCCTGCAACGATCGCGGCGCCGAATGGCATTATTTGCAATCCGTTCTTTTCTTCCGTAAGAATTGGATGAACGAGAGCAAAAAACAGCTGGAGATCGCCATGCAGCTCGATCCTTCCAACGCGAAATATAAGGACGCCTATGACCGCATCAACAGCCGCATGAACTATCATCAGCAGAGTGCCTATGACAACGGTGCGCCCGGCGGCGCGGAATACACCAACCCGCAGACCGATCCGCAGATGGGCGGTTCGGGTTGCGCGCAGTGCGTCGATTTTTGTTATACCTGTCTTTGCATCAACTGCCTTTTCAATCTTTGCTGTGGTTGCCGTTAAGAAAAAGAAGGGGAGCGTTCTGCTCCCTTTTTGCATAGCCAAAGCGGCATCCGCCCCGTACGCGCAAAAGCATGCGGGGAAATGATTTTCGGAAGGAGGAATGGGATGAAAAAGAAAATATCCGCCTTTGAAATCGCGCTCTCGGCCATTGCCTGCGCGATCTCCACAATCTTTTTGAGCCTCGGCGTTCTCAATGATTTTCTGCTCGCCACGGGGTACATCGTGGGTTGTTTCGCCATGATGCTTCCCCTCGCCAAGGGCTTCATTGTCGGCGACGCGCTGGCTTATGTCGCCACCGTGCTGTTGACCTTCCTCTTCGGCGGCATCAGCGTACCCTGGCGGGTCGTACCTTTCATTCTGTTTTTCGGGTTGCATCCGCTCGTCAATCACCTGCAACTTCGTTTCCGCTGGAATAAAGTGCTCTTGCTTCTGATAAAGATCGTATGGTTCGATGCGGCAGCCTATCTGACCTGGCGGTTCGTGTTCGACATGACCACGTCCTTTGACTGGATTGATGAATACATCCTTCCCGTCATCGCCGTCGGCGGCTCGTTGCTCTTTGTTGCTTATGACATTTTAATCTTTCGTTGTCAGCGCGCCATGGACAAACTCGTCGCGCGCATCGACAAAAAATAAAAAGGAGAATACCCATGCCCGAAAAAAAAGCCAAGAGCGGAAAGGATGCGGAATATAAAAAGAATGAAGAATATACGGGCGTCGTGCAGGCCCTCGGCACGCAGGGGGAAGGCGTGGTGCCGCTGGGGGAGGCGACCTTTTTCGTGCCGCGCACGCTTCCGGGGGAAAGGGTGCGGTTCAAAGTGCTCAAATTGTCCCGCGGCATCGGATACGGCAAGGCCGTGGAAATTCTGACCCCTTCGCCCGACCGCGTTTCGCCGCGCTGTGCCGTGTTCGGCAAGTGCGGCGGCTGTCAGTTGCAGCACATGACCTATGCCGCGCAGCTTGCCTTCAAAAGGGACGTCGTACAGAGCGCATTGAAAAAGATCGGGAACATTGAATATCCTGTACCCATGCCCGTGCCGAGCGACAAAGAGTACGGCTATCGCAACAAGTTGCAATTGCCCGTTGCGTCCGACGGACAGGGCGGATTTTTAATGGGGTTCTATGCCGAGAGAAGTCACCGCGTCGTGCCGACGGACGATTGCGCCATCCATCCCGATTGGGCCAAAGCCGTCGTTGCCGCCTTTGGCGGGTATATGCGGGAGAACGGCGTTGCGGGTTACGACGAAAAGACGGGCACGGGCAGCGTGCGGCACCTCGTCGTGCGGGACATGGGTGGCAAATTCATCGTCACCGTCGTTTCCCGGGAGCGTAAGCTCAAAAACGTGCCCGACCTCATTTCCCGCCTGCAGTCGGCACTTTCGGAGTTCACGCTTCTTTTAAACGTCAACGACAAGGACACCAACGTCATTTTCGGGGATAAATTTTACACGCTGTACGGTACGGGCGTGTTTGACGCCGTCGAGCAAGGTGTTACATACGAAGCGGGTGCGCAGACGTTCGTGCAGGTCAATGCGGACGTGCGGGGAAAACTGTACGAAGGCGCGCTTGCCGCCTTGGAACGGACGGGCGCGGAAGTCGTGGCGGACTGTTATAGCGGCGCGGGACTTTTGACGGCGATGATTGCCCGCCGCGTGCAGAAGGTATACGGCATCGAGCTTTCCGCCGAAGCGGTGCAGTGCGCCGATCGGCTGAAAGAACGCAACGCACTCACAACACTGGCGCACGCGTGCGCGAAAGTGGGGGAAAAACTCGCCGCAGTGCTGG
>CALWCO010000022.1 GCA_944376455.1 uncultured Clostridia bacterium | reverse complement strand
AAAAAGAAACCGACAAAGCGGTTTCTAATTCTGACATAAACGCAGAGTGTGCGTATACGTCGCGTTTGGTGGAGATAGCGTGACTCGAACACGTTACCTGTACGTTGCGAACGTACCGCTCTACCAGATGAGCTATATCCCCAAGACATTATTTATTATACGACATCTTTATTGAATTGTCAACCGCTTCTGCATGAAAAATTTAATTTTTTTGCGGACCTTGAAAGAATTTTTTGTTGTGTTCGTTCTTGATGAGAATATTTTGAAAAAATAAAAAATAACATAAAAAATAACACAAAAAAAGTTGCCTTTTTTTAGAGAATAGGGTATAATAATTTAGCTTGCAGAGATGTCTGAGTGGTTTAAGGAGCACGATTGGAAATCGTGTGACTGGGATAACTGGTCCGGAGGTTCGAATCCTCTTCTCTGCGCCAGACGAACGGAATCCGAATCGGATCTTGATGAGATGCGGTTCGGATTTTTTTGTTCTGTTCCCCGAGGAAACGGCCGTTTTTTTCGGGATATTCCACAAAAGCGGGCGGGAGTTCGTTTCCTTTCCGAAGATTGAAAGCGTTGTTTCGGATGTATTTTTTTGCGCAAAACAAAATATATTCTCGATATTCTTGCAAAAAAGCCGCCGAAATTCTTGCTTAAACGGGGAAAAAGTATTAAAATAATATAGTGAATAAAATTTTTATGCATCGGATTTTGAGGTAAGTATATGCTCAGGAAAGATTTAAGGAACATCGCCATCATTGCGCACGTCGACCACGGCAAGACGACGTTGGTCGATCAGATGCTCAAGCAGGGCGGGGTATTCCGTGACAATGAGGCCGTGCAGGACCGCGTCATGGACTCCAACGCCCTTGAACGGGAAAGAGGCATCACCATTCTGGCGAAAAACACATCGGCGCATTACAACGGCGTCAAGATCAACATCGTCGATACGCCGGGCCACGCCGATTTTTCGGGTGAAGTGGAACGCGTGTTGAAAATGGTCAACGGCGCACTGATTCTGGTGGATGCGGCGGAGGGGCCTCTCCCGCAGACCCGTTTCGTCATGCAGAAGGCATTGGAGCTCGGATTGAAGCTCATCATCGTCATCAATAAAGTCGACCGTCCCGACGCCCGTATTTCGGAAGTCGTGGACGCCGTTCTGGAACTGATGATGGATCTCGACGCCACCGACGAACAGATCGAGAGCCCCATCGTCTATTGTTGTGGCAGACAGGGAACCTCTTCCCTCGATCCCGACAAACAGGAAGCGGACCTTACGCCGCTTTTTGAAACCATCGTCAATCACATTCCGCCCATGGAGGTGGATGATGAAGGGGATTTACAGCTTCTTGTTTCTTGTATCGATTATAACGAATTTGTCGGCCGTATCGGCATCGGCAAGATCGAGCGCGGCACAGTCAAGGCGAACGAAACCATCACCGTCTGCAATTATAACGATCCTTCCGTCAAGAGAATGGCGAAAATCGTCAATCTGTATCAGATCGAGGGACTCAACCGCGTACCCGTTGCGGAGGCAAAGGCCGGCGACATTGTGGTCTTCTCGGGCATCGACGGACTGAACATCGGGGATTGCATCTGTGCTTTGAACAAGCCCGATCCCGTGCCGTTCGTCAAGATCGACGAACCAACCATGGAAATGACTTTTTCGGTCAACGACAGTCCGTTTGCGGGGAAGGAAGGGAAATTCGTCACTTCCCGTCAGCTCCGCGACCGACTGTACCGCGAGCTCTTGCGCGACGTTTCCCTGCGGGTCAGCGATACCGAACAGTCCGATTCCTTCCGCGTTTGCGGCAGGGGGGAAATGCACCTTTCCATTCTCATCGAAACCATGCGCCGCGAAGGCTATGAGTTTCAGGTGTCCACGCCGAAGGTGCTCTATAAAGAGATTGACGGCGTGCTCAACGAGCCAATGGAACGGCTCGTGCTGGATGTCCCCGAGGACATGACGGGAGCGGTATACGCAGGCATGGGTACGCGCAAAGGCGAACTCATTCACGTTTCGGCAATCGGGTCCCGTCAACGACTGGAATTCATCATTCCTTCCCGCGGACTGATCGGCTATAAAAACGAGTTCCTGACCGACACGAAAGGACAGGGCATCATGAATTCTATGTTTTTCGGCTATCAGCCGTATAAAGGCGACATTCAGCGCCGCAACACGGGTTCTTTGGTCGCCTTTGAAACGGGCGAGGCGGTGACGTACGGGCTGTTCAATGCGCAAGGCAGAGGCCGGCTCCTCATCACGCCGGGAACGCCTGTATATGAAGGTATGGTCATCGGCATCAATCCGAAAAATGAAGACATCAGTGTCAACGTATGCAAGACCAAACACCTGACCAACACGCGTTCTTCTTCGTCGGACGATGCGCTTACGCTGATCCCCGTCAGTCGGCTCAGTCTGGAGGAGAGTCTGGAATTCATTGCCGACGACGAACTTCTGGAAGTAACGCCCAAGTCCCTGCGTATTCGTAAGCGTATCCTCGACAGCGAATTGCGCGCAAAGGCTTTCTATAAGGAAAAAGTAAAACTGGAAGAGGCCGCGAAAAATAAGAAGTAAAAAAACGGACGGAAAAACGGGCTGACGGTGAAGGGTAACCGAGAAAAGGCACTGTTTTCCGTACAGAAAAAGATCGCCTCCCGCGTATAAAGCGGGAGGCGGTTTCATATAGTAAAATATGCAGGAAAATAACAACAATCATCAATTGCAGGACGGCGTTGCGGAGGCTCGCGCACATACGCTCACCATCGAAGAGCGCAAAAAGATCACCATGACGGGCGTGGAGAGCGTCACCGCCTTTTCCCCGCAACAAATATCGCTCAATCTTTCGGGCGGAAAACTCGTCATTACGGGGAGCGATCTGAAAATTACCGCCTTTTCCAAAACTTCGGGCACTTTTTCTGCCACGGGCAACATTTCTTCCCTGCGTTACGGCGGCGCGGGCGTGCACCTTTCGGGCCTGTTTCGCTGAAAAAGCCGAAACATTGCAACCGAAAAGGAAATAAAAAACGGGACGGAAGGGAAAAGGAGAAAAAGAATGGCTGAAGAGGCGGGGATCCGCATTTTTTGCGCCTGCCTGTCGGTGGGGGCTGCGGGCGGAATTTTTTATGATGTTTTGTATCCCTTAAAACTGTTTATAAAGAAAAGAGCAAATAAATTTATTCCCGTTTTTGATGCGCTATTCTGCGTGCTGTTTGCGGGAATATACATTTTTGCGTCCGTTTGGCTTGCCTTTCCCGATTTCCGCGGCTATATGTTTTTCGGCTGTATGCTGGGTTTTTTATTATATTTAAAAAGTTTTCACAGAATACTTGATTTTTTATTCAAAATGTTGTATAATAGAATAAAAAATAGGGGTAATGCAGGCTGAATTTATTCTACAGAGGTCATTATGTTTGAAAATATGTCCGAAGGAAAATTGAAAAAACTGGTGACGGCGGTTGTCGTTGCCGGCACAATCCTTATTGTTTTTCTCCTCGGTGTTGTTCTGTATCAGTTCATTTCCATGGGCGTCAAGCAGTCAAAAATCGATTCTATGAACGCGCAGATCAGCGAGTATGAACAGCTCATCGCGAAACTGGACGAAGATTTGGATGCTTACAGCCGTGAACAGGTATTGGAACAATTGGCGCGCGAATACGGGTATATTTATCCCGACGATGTTACAATGGGAGACTTATCCTGACAAATGAAATACGGAGTCATTGATATTGGATCGAATTCCGTCCGGCTGCTCATGGCGTCGGGCGGAAAAACTTTATATAAAGACCTGAACACCACCCGACTCGGGGAAGGCCTCGCATTGAGCGGTGTTCTGAGCGCGGCGGCGATGTACCGCACGGCGTTTGCCGTGCGCGATTTTAAGGAACGCGCTCTGCGGGAAGGGGCGTCGGACGTATTTGCGTTCGCGACAGCCGCCGTCCGCGCGGCGCAAAACGGATTCGCGTTCGTGCAATTGGTCAAGGAGACGGCGGGGCTGGTTGTCGACGTGATCTCGGGCGAAGAGGAGGCCGCGATCGGCCTTGCGGGCGCGCTCGGCGGTGCGAGCGACGGCGGGATCATCGACGTCGGGGGCGGGTCCACGGAACTGACGCTCCGCGTCGGCGGAAGCGTTGCCCGCGCGACCAGTGTGGATGTGGGCGCGGTGCGGCTATATGACCTTTGCGGTCGGGACAGGGAGAAACTGACCCGTACGGCCAAAGAAAAGATTTCTTCTTTTGCGGGAGAATGCACCGTGCCCGTTTTTGCCATCGGCGGTACGGCGACTTCCCTCGGCGCGCTCGCGCTCGGACTGATGCGTTACGATCCGCAGAAGGTGGACGGATATGTCCTCACCGCGGAAAAACTGGACGAGCTCATCGACGGGATTTTTGCCCGTTCGCCAGAAGAGATTGCCGCGCAGAGCTGTCTGCCTTTGCGCCGTGCGGAAATCGTGGGCGGCGGGGCCGTTCTCATTCGCGAAGTCATGCGTCTGTTGGAACTGGAACAATTGACGGTCAGCGAACGGGACAACCTGGAAGGCTATCTTTTGCGGAGGTTGGGACAATGAAACGGGGAACTGCAAGCATTGTCCAGATTCTGCTCAATGTCCTTTTTTTTGCCGCATTGGCAGGAGTCATGTATCTTTGCTATCTTTCCGGCGGAGATCTGACGGCGGAAATCATCTTGCTGATCTCATATGCATTGTCGCTCGTCCTGATGCCCGCATTGCATGAAGCGGGGCATTTATTGCTGGGCGCGGCGGCGGGGTTCCGTCTGGCAGAATTGCGTTTTTCTTTTGTCCGTATATTGCGCAAAAGGAACGGATATTCCTTGCAGTTTGTCAATCCGCTTTCTTTCGATACGACGGGTTGCTGTTGTATGTATCCCACAAAAAACTCGGACATGGGTGCGCGTTTTGCCTGGTTTGTTGCGGGCGGCGTTCTCGTGCAGGCGGTATATATAACCGTTTCTCTCTCGCTTTCGTTTGCGCTCAATCTTCCCCTGATTTGGGCCACGTTGGGCGTTTCGTCCGTGTATGCCTGTTATCTGTTCTTGGTAAACCTTCTGCCGTTTGAAGGCTCGGAGGGGGCGTATGACGGTGCGCTGTTGTGGGGCTTGTGTCGTCGCGAGCCGTCGGCAAGGACGTTCGTTTCCCTGCTGACCGTGCAGGGTGATATGTTTTTCGGCAAAACGCCCGGGGAAGTCGAAGAGGAATTACTTTTCGACCTGCCTCAACTGCCCGAAGACGATCCCAATTTTTCCCGCTTGCAGTATTATCGATATCTTTATTTTCTGGATCGGGGAGAACGGGAATCGGCGGTCAGAAGTATTACCCGTTTGGAGAATTGCCTGGAGTATATTTTGCCGGAGGAGAGACTTCCCGTATTTGCGGAACTGACGTATGCTTATTCTTTTTTCCTTGGCGATAAATGGGCGGCAGAGCAATACCATGCCCGTATGCAACGGGAGAGAGGTGCAGACGGTCTTTCCCTCCGTCCGGAGGAGGGAAGCGGTGCGGAAGTGTTGCGCGCACAGATGACCTATGCCCTCCTGTCAGGAGAAACGGGTCGGGCGGAAACGCTTGCCAAAGCGCATCGCCGCGCGGCTGAAAAAGAACCGTTGGAGGGGATGCGGCGCTTGGAAATAAAATTATCGCAAGAATTGTACGGCGGTTGATGCCGTACTTTTTTTGTTGTTTTTGTGCTTTGCGCAGAAAGGATTTCCGTTCATTGCTTTTCGGGAATTATTATTTGACAAAATGGAGATAAATATGGTATACTGAAAAAAGAAGAATACGCCCCGCGGCGGCCTGCATCATACAGGGAAAGATACGGCGTCGAAACAATTGAAAGGATCGGACAAAGCAGGGCATTATGTCGCGTCGCGCCTTTGTCCGAAAGATAAAAGGCGCGACTCGCCACGGGACGAAATGATAAAGCGGCAGGCGGCTTGCAAAGGAGAACATTCAAAGTTATGGGAGCATTGCTGGAATTACAACATATATCTTTTTTGGCGGACAGCGAGCAGGGCAAGGGCGAACGAAAAGAGATCCTGCACGACGTCAATCTGACGATCAATGAACGGTTTGTGGCATTGACGGGACCCAACGGCGGCGGCAAGAGCACGTTGGCAAAAGTCATTGCGGGCATCTATCGTCCCTCGGCGGGAAAAATTATTTTCAAAGGCGAAGACATCACCGATCTTTCCGTAACGGAACGCGCCAAGAAAGGGGTAAGTTTTGCCTTTCAGCAACCCGTGCGGTTCAAAGGCATCACCGTGCGCGATCTTTTGAGCATCGCCGCGGGGAAGAAACTGACCGTTTCGGAGGCCTGTCATTACCTGTCGGAAGTGGGGCTGTGCGCCCGTGAATACGTCGAGCGCGAAGTTAACGCGAGCTTGTCCGGCGGCGAACTCAAGCGCGTGGAAATTGCCACCATTCTCGCGCGCGGCACCGAACTTTCCGTCTTTGACGAGCCGGAGGCAGGCATCGATCTGTGGAGTTTCAACAGTCTGATTGCCGTATTCGAGCAAATGCACCGCAAAGTCAACGGCAGCATTCTGATCATATCCCACCAGGAGCGCATCTTGAATATCGCCGATAAAATCGTTGTGCTTGCGGACGGCAGAGTCAGCCGCGAAGGCGGCAGGGAAATTCTCCCCGAACTCTTGTCGGGCGCGCGCCCTTCCACCTGTGCCGTGTTGACGGGCGAGGCCAGGCGCGGTTGAAAAAACTGAAAGAAGAATCTGCCGCCGTTCGGTGTACCGTGGACGGCAGGCTGTGTCAATCCGGCTGTGCGTGTGATTGAAATCACTGCCGTGTTATCGGCAGGATATAGGCCGACGCCCTTCCCGCAAAGGCGTCGGCGGTACATATTTTTCTGCTTGTTATTCCCATTGAATGCGGGCATGGGGCACTTGAATTATTTATAATTACGGAGGTTTACGGACAATTATGGACGCAATCGAGAGAGACCTTTTGGAAAAAGTCGCCGATCTGCACGGCGTGCCGGAGGGAGCATATAACATCCGCGAAAACGGAAAATCCGTTTCCCGTTCGTCTTCGGCGAACATAGAAATCGTATCCAAGACCGAAGCGGGAAAATCGGGAATCGACATCTTCATCAAACCGGGCACCAAGAACGAAAGCGTGCACATTCCCGTTATTTTGAGCCAGAGCGGTCTGCACGAAGTGGTGTACAACGATTTTCATATCGGTGAAGGGGCGGACGTACTCATCATCGCCGGGTGCGGCATTCACAATTGCGGCGTGCAGGACAGCGAGCACAGCGGCGTGCACACCTTTTACGTCGGCAAGAACGCCAAAGTAAAATATGTCGAAAAGCATTACGGCGACGGGGACGGGACGGGGGAACGCATCATGAACCCGACCAGTGAAGTGTACATCGAAGAGGGCGGCAGCATGGAGATGGAGACGACGCAGATCAAGGGCGTCGATTCCACCTGCCGCGTGACAAAGGCCAAACTTGCCAAGGGTGCATCGCTTGTCGTGCGGGAGAAGATTTATACGCACGGCAAACAGCTGGCCAAGACCGATTTTCTCGTCAATCTGGACGGGGAAGGGGCGGCGGCGGACCTCGTTTCCCGTTCCGTGGCGGCAGAGCAATCCCACCAGGAATTCAATGCGGTCATCAACGGAAATGCCAAATGTACCGGTCACAGCGAGTGTGACGCCATCATTATGGATCAAGGCACGGTCACGGCATTGCCCGCGCTGACGGCGAACAGCGTGGATGCCGAACTTATCCACGAGGCCGCCATCGGAAAAATCGCGGGGGAACAGCTCATCAAACTCATGACCCTCGGTTTGAGCGAACAACAGGCGGAAGAGCAGATCATTCAGGGCTTCTTAAAATAAAATTTTTTAGTGCGTTTCAATCATTCGCAAAAACAAAAGAAGAGAAGGGGAGAGAGAATGGTCTTGTTGCGAACTTGGGCGCAATTACGGGAAGCGCCTCCGATTAAAAAAATAAATCGGTTTATCAATTCCAAATATATGCTCGTCGTCTTTGCGCTGCTTGCTTTTCTGACGAATGTATTCGCTTTGGAACTGTGGATCTATCCTTTGATGGGGCTATACGGCGTATGGCTCTGTCTGTTTGGGGAAGATATGCTTTCCCTCGGTCCTGCGGTCGCCTTTGTCTACATTTCTCCGTCGCTTGCGAACAACATGGTGAAAAACCCCGATTCGGTGTTTTATCCGCAAAACGGCCTGTGGCTGTTTATCGGCATCATGGTTTTATTCGTCACACTTTTCCTGCTCCGTCTGTTTTTGACTGGCGGATTCAAAAAGTTTATTTTTGCGCCGCGCAAACTGTTGCTCGGTTATCTTCTGCTTGGCGCGGCCCTTCTGTTGGGCGGCGTTGGGTATGAAGAGTACACGCCGATGAATCTGCTCTACGTATTTCTTTTTTTCGGAGCCATGTTCATCTTATATCTTCTCATTCCGCCCATGGTGAACTGGAAAAAAATGCCCAAAGACTATTTTGCCTGGACGGGTATGCTTCTTGCGCTGACGGTCGCGGCGGAGCTTGTTGTGGTATATTTCACCAACGGTGTCATCGATGCGGAAGGGGCGATCGACCGTTCCAAAATTCTGACCGGCTGGGGACAGCATAATACCCTCGGCGTCCTCATCGCCGCGGGCATGCCCGGTGCTTTTTATCTCGCGACCAAGAAAAAATACGGCTTTGTTTTCTCGGCGATCGGTACGCTTTTATACGTGGCGGTCGTCGCCACGAACAGCCGCGGCAGCATCCTGTTCGGCGGCGTTGTCTATCTGGCCTGCGTGGTCATGATGTTGATCGAAAAGAAAAACCGATTGGGGAACGGACTGGTCTTTCTTTCCGTGCTGATCGCCGTCGGCGTGCTATTGATTGTTTTTCGCGATCATCTTGAAAATCTGTTTTCGGTATTGCTCGAATTGGAATTGGATCCTTTGGGCAGGGATGAACTTTTTCGTGACGGGTTGGATAAGTTTTTGCGTTCTCCTTTGTTCGGGTCGGGCTTTTTCAGCATCGAATGGGGGCGTTACGGGGATTCGGAAATGACGTTTTTGCCGTATTTCTGGCATAACACGTTCATTCAGTGGTTGGGCGCCTGCGGGATTTTGGGCTTGGCGGCGTATCTTTTCCATCGCTGGCAGACCGTTCTGCTCCTGCTTCGCAAGCCGAGTCGGGAAAAGAATTTTATTGCGGCCTGCGTCGGTGCCATTCTGCTCACCAGTCTGCTCGATTGTCATTTGTTCAATATCGGCGTGACGTTCGTCTATTCCGTCTTTTTGCTCTTTGCGGAGAAGAGCGAAGAATCGGAAATCGAACAGGAGGACGATCTGCTTCTGCCGCTTTTGCGCCGCCTATCAGAAAAGGTATCTCGCCGTTCTTCCGCCGTCAGTGAATCCGGTGCGGCCGATTTCACCGCTACGGATGAAATTATCGATACGGCCGATGTATTTGCCGAAAAGTCAAACGGAAAAATTTTCGGCGGGGCAGGTTCTGTTGCGGCGGCGAAAGCGGCCGCCGATGATGATCCGCGCGAGCAAAGCGGCGGGGGCAAGCGGCCATCCTGATAAAAATAGGGACAAAGAACAAGACAAAACTTAGAAAATAATGATTATTACAGCGGGGGAGCCGCGGGGAAAGAGCCGAACGGCTTTTTCCGCGGGAGATAAAGAATCGTAAGGATGAAGGAGAGAAGAAAAAGTGCAGGCGCTTGCGGTTTTTCTGGAACGAGTGAGGCGAACGGATGCCGTTCGGACGATCAATCGTTTTTTGAATTCAAAATATATGCTGATTGTCTTTGCGGCACTGACGTTGCTTTCCAATATATTTGAATTGGAAATATTTGTCTACGCGCTGATGTTTCTGATTGCCGTCTATGTCATTCTGTTCGGCAAAGATATGCTCACGTTTGCTGCGATCGCGATCTTTATGTACATATCGCCTTCCGCGGAGAACAATCCTTTCATCAATCCGGATTCTTTCTTTTTCCCCGGCAACGGGATCGCGCTGGGGCTGATCGTATCATTGCTCGTTGCGGCCGTGCTTCTCTTCGGTCTGCGCGTGGCGACCGATTTCGGGTTTATCCGATTTCTTCGGACCGAACGAAAACTGAACGTCGGATTTTTTCTCTTGGCGGCGGCCTTTCTGCTTGGCGGCGCGGGGTATGCGGAATATGATTTCCGCAACATTTCTTATTCGTTGTTGCTCTTCGTTGCCTTTTATATGCTCTACTTTTTCCTGACAGGCGCTGTGCGCTGGAGGGAAGTGCCCAAGGATTATTTTTTCTGGCTTGGACTGATCGTCGGGCTGACCGTCGTATTACAGCTTGTCAATGTGTTCGTCATTCATGCGGACTACATTTTCAGCGAGAGCGGCGGCATCGGTGACCGTCATTTTATCTATACGGGTTGGGGAACTTATACGAGCATGAGCATTGTCCTGCTGATCGCCATGCCCTGCGCGTTTTATTTTGCCGCCGTCAAAAAGCACGGATTTATATTCAACATTCTCGGATCGATTTTATATCTTGCCATTGTGGCGAGCAATTGCCGCGGCTCCATTCTCATGGGCGCGGTTGTCTATCTTTGCTGTGCGGTTGCCGTCCTGACGCGGAAGGAAAATCGGAAGGGGAACCTTGTGGTATATTGCGTGGTCGCGCTGGGAGCTTTCACGGTTCTGATCGTATTCCGTGAAAAGGTGATGCAACTGCTTTCGGGGCTTTTTAATCTTGCCTTGGACGATTCCAACCGTTTCAAGCTGTTTGAGGACGGCATTTTCCGCTTCACGCAAATGCCCGTTTTCGGAGAGGGGTTTTATGCCTGTCCGACGGAATACTGGAACAATCAGGGCGGCGCGACGTTCATCCCCGCCTTTTGGCACAACACGTTCATTCAGATGCTGGCCGCGTGCGGCGTCATAGGGCTTGCGGCCTATCTCTTCCATCGCTTCCAGACCATATTGCTCTTTGTCCGCCGTCCGTCGCTGTGCAAGACCTTCATCGGTTTTTCCGTTTTGTCCATTTTGCTCACCTGCCTTCTGGACTGTCACATCTTCAACATCGGCGTGACCATCATCTATTCCATCGCACTTGCGTTTGCCGAAAAGTCGGAAGAAATGACGACGGAACGAGAGGACGATCTGTTGTTGCCGCTTGTGCGGAAATTGCCTTTTTTACGCTCCCGCCGTTTTGCGGCGGAGCAAGTCCTTCCGCCTGCGGCAGGCTCTTTCGATCGGGACAGGGATTCTTCCTTTACGGGAAACGTCCCGTCGGACGTCTCCGAGGAGAAAGAGGACATCTCCGAGAAAAAAGAGGCCGCTTCCGAGGGAAAAGAGGAACTTTCCGAGTCGTAAATTTTTTACGATTTCCTTTATCGGAAAGGGGTATGTGACGAGCCGACGGAGGGGGAGGCGGCCGACGGATATTTCTGTTGCCGATTGTGTGCATTGCCGCCGCGTGCGTTGTCGCGTACGATCGCTCGGGCGGCCATGCGGTTTGCGACGAAAGGTATGATCCCTCATGCAATAGGGAATGATTAAAAAGAATTGTGAAAAAAAACAACGGAGGCGAGAAAGATGGTTGCGGAAGTCATGATCAATTTTTTGTTGCAGATTGCATTCACCGTTGGTTTGATTTTTTTATTCGGCTGGCTGATCTCGCTCTGCAACAAAAAATTTTATTCCAATTTCGGCAAATTCGGCCGCGCCGTTTGTTATGTGACGGGCATAATCGGCACGCCCGTACACGAACTCTCCCATGCCTTGTTTTGCGTCCTGTTCGGACACAGGATCACGGAAATAAGGCTTTTTCAGATCAGCTCCGACGGCACGCTGGGGTATGTCAATCATTCCTACAACCGACGGAATCTGTACCAGCGCATCGGGAATTTTTTCATCGGCGTGGCGCCCGTTGTGGTGATTTCCGCCATTCTTTACGGGCTTGCCTGTGCATTGTTGCCTGCATTCGTCGATTCGGTCCATGCCTTTTCCGCGGCGGCGAACGTCGGCGATGCGGAGGATATGTTTTTCGGCATCGGGGATATTTTCGTTGCCTTTTTCTCTGCGGCGGGGAATTGGCAATGGTGGGTTTTTGTCGGCGTCGGATTGTTTCTTTGCCTGCACATGACGCTCAGCGGGGCGGACATCAAAAACGCCGTAACCGGCTTGGTGGCGTTGCTGCTGTTGCTTTTGGCGGCGGATATCATCCTTGCGGCGGTCTCGGCGGACGCATTGCAGGCTTTCACCCAATGGACCGTGGCGGCGGGGAGCTGTATGTTGTGCTTTTTCCTGTTGGCTCTGATCATTTCTCTGCTCGGCGTCGCGTTTTCCGCGCTGATTTCTTTTCTGATAAAGCGTTAGCACTATAAAAAATATTTACGAAAAAAACATTTCTCGGCTTATCCGAGGGATGTTTTTTTACTATGCAGAGCTAAAGATTTTTTGCCCGCGGGGTGTCCGCCGGTTTCGTAATACAATAAGTCGGGGGCGGTTTTATCAAACCGTCCCCCGACAATATCATGGACTGTATCCGGTGAGCAAGAAACGGATTTTCGATAAACAGGCAGTGCTTGGCGTAACGGTAAGCGTCAATCTTGAAGGATAGAAGATAAATGCAAACGCTTTTTTATCGATACGCTCCGTTCTGCCGTTATCTACCGCAATCAATACAAATTGGTAATGTCGGAAGGAGTTTGAGGAATGGGTGTCTCTTCCACGACAGGGGGAGTTATGCCGGTTGCGTCGTTAATACCGCAATCTGTACAGATTTCATCCGCGTTCGCACCGTTGCAGGCGACATAGGTGTCGCCGACCGAGGCGACGGCACCGAACGCTACGGGGACCTACACGCAAATATCCTGGCTGACGGTAAACACGCACTGACCGTTTTTGACGCCGTTGCAAATGGTTTTTCCCGCCGTTACCGTCGGTTTCGAGCAACATCTCGTGATCGTCGTTCCCGCATTCGCAAACGGCGTTACCGTAACCGGTACACAAACCGACGAAAGCTGATAGGCAACAGTGGGGCAAGTTTGATTTTCGTTCGTATAATCGGACATTTTAACGCTCTGGAAAAATTAAATTGAGAGAAAACTCTCTTTACAGTATATGCAACGGTAACTGTTTTTGTCATATCAACATATTTTGTTAGAGGGTGGCGGGATTGGAAAAGAAAAAGTTTTTTAAATGGCTGAAAAGTACAATCATTCGGGCTCTGAAAACCATGGTCCAAACAACCATTGCAAGCATCGGTACCACGTCGATCGTCATGTCTGAATTTCATTGGGGATTCGTATTGAGCACGGCAGGCATGGCGGGCATCATTTCTCTTTTGATGTCATTTGAAAATCTGCCCGAAAATGAAGAATAAAAGTTTGATTTTTCCGCGCAAATTGATAAAAAGAGGAATAATGAAAAACAAAACACATCTTTCGGATTTCCGAAAGATGTGTTTTGTTTTTTATACGGAAATTCCGTATAGATCTGTTTTTTTAGACGGTGGTATCCGTTACGCCGCTTCTTTTTTACGGATGGTAAAGAATATCCATACGCCGCATCCGGCAACTGCCACTACGTCAATGGCAACCAAAACAGGAATGTACCAGCGGAAGTTGAGTTCGGGACTTACGGGGATAATGATGTCGTCTCCGCCCTTTTCGTTGTATTCCGCGTTGGTGACCAAAGCGTTCAACCACATATAAGTGACGTTCTTGGTCGCTCTTCTCAAAGCATTCTTGAAGGCGTCGGAATTGGTGTTCCATCTGTAAGAACCGTTATCGTTCCATCCATCCATCCACAGATCGCCGCCGGCGCGGATCATCTGATCGCCGTTCATGAAATCGTGATGATCGGCATAGTCGGTCAGAATTGCGCCTTGGAAACCCCATTCTGTGCGAACGAGTTCGGTGAGGAGGGCTTCGCTACCGCCCGTCCAGATCGAACCGATGCGGCCGTAAGAGGTCATGATGCCCGTCGCGCCGCCTTCTTTGATGGCGATTTCAAACGGTTTGGTGTAGAGCTCGCGCAGTGCTTGTTCGGTCAGCCAGGTATACATACCATCACGGCCGGTTTCGGTTTCATACAGGCAGAGGTGCTTAAGGTAGGAGAACACGCCTCTGTTCTTTGCACCTTCCACAGTGCGGGCGCACATCATACCGGAGAGGTATGCATCTTCGGAATAATACTCGAAGTTTCTGCCGCCGAAGGGGGAGCGGTGCAAGTTGGTTGCGGGACCGTACCAACCCTGTACGCCTTGCAGAGCGGACTCGGCACCGTAAGCGAGGCCCATGCTGTAAGCCAGTTCGAGGTTCCAGGTCTGAGCCAAAGTGATGGAGCTGAAGCCCGTCTTGTCGGCCGATACGCCGCCTGAGAAACTGCCGAGCTGGTTAGGTCCGTCCAAATCCCAAGTTTCGGGTTTATTGATGGAAGGGAGCGCTAAGGTCTGAACATAACCGTGCAACGTGAGTTGCGTCATTTCGTTGAGAGATATACGGTCAAGAACATCTTCCCAAGCGGGATCGTCGTAATCGGATCCCAGCAGGGTGCCCGTTTCATTAAGAACGAACACATCGTTCTCTTCAGTGCCTACCACGTCACCTTTGGAGGTGTCGCCGAAGGTAAGAGCCGTTTCGGGCTGATTTTCGGGGTCGTTGTCCCATTCAGTAGCCATGGTCTGCGTGTAGAGGTTGCGTTCTTTGATGGCGTTCGTCATTTCACGGTTTGCACCGAGTTCACCGGGGAAAGTGCCGCTGAAATTCGAGCGAGACAGATAGGTGATGGACGCGCTGCCGTCAGATTTGCCGTCGATGGCGACTCCGTCGGTCGTGTCATCACCCGTGAACAGATTCTTGACTTCGTTTCCGGAGTTGCTGTCCGTGTCATAAACGATGTCTTCGCCGATCTTATAGGTGATGGTTGCATTGTCGCCGGGGACCATCTTGGCATCGGCAACGGTGTGAGAGTCGCTGCGGAGTGTCAGGGTATAGGTGCCTTCCTCGAGGACATATCCGCCGTCTGCTCCGACCGCACCGCTCAAGTTATAGCAGTCATAGGACTTCATGTCTTCCACGTTGAATTCCAGTTCAACGTATTCGGATTGACCGGGATCGAGAACCTGGATGGTCTTTCCGAAAGCTGCGAGGTTGACGGAAGATTTTTCCACGCCGTTCTCGGTGTAAGGAGCGGAATAATAGAGTTCCACAACGTCCTGTCCGGGCTTATTGCCGGTGTTGGTTACGAGCACGCCGACTTTGATGATGTCGTCCTCGTTGAGCGTGGAGTTGTTGGGATGCTCAAAATAGGTGATTTCCCAGGAGAAAGTCGTGTAGGACAAGCCATATCCGAAAGGATACTGTACAACGTCTTCATATCCGTTGGAAATGTTCCATTTCGTCTTGGCATAATCGCTGTTCCAGAATCCCATCGTATCGGCGGTCTCATACCACTTGTAACCAAGATAGATGCCTTCGCGGTAGTCGGTGTAAGCGACGTGCTGATAACGGTCGGAACCGCCGTTGTTGCCGGTGGTGGTGCCGTTTGCGGGATAGAGTCCGTTGGCGTTGGTGTAATAGTTGTTGGCCTCGTGGCTGGAGCCGGAACCCGTATCGACATAGGTCGAGGAAGTGGACAGGTCGTAGGCATAGGTGTCGGCGAGTTTGCCCGAAGGGGTGATGGAAACGATGTTGCCTTCGTCGTCAGTTATATCGCTGTAGAGGAGCTTGGGAATGGCTTTGGCACCGTCCGAACCGGTGGTAGCGACGACCATGCAGGCGTCCAAACCGGGGATGGTGTCCATGAAGCCGAGTTCCATGACGTTGGTGGAGTTGATGAGAACGACGACGTTTTCATAGTTCTCACCGACGTATTTCAAAAGCGCTTCTTCTTCAGTGGAAATTTCCAAATAAGTGCGTTCGGTATCCGTTTGTGCTGAACCGTTTTTCTTGGTTACTTTATATTGCACCTTGGGCGAATCGTTGCTTTCGCCGGAAACGCGTCCGATGACGACAAAAGCGGTGTCGGAATAGCTCTTTGCATTGTTCAGGAGTTGCGAGGAGTAATAATCGGTATCGCTGATGCTCGGCTCGTACAGACGGCTGAAGTTATAGTTATAATTGGCGAGAGCACCTTGTCCTGAAGGGTTAGAGCCTTTGGTCGGACCTCCGTTTTCGCTTTTTTCACGGCGAGCCAAAAAGTTCTCGTACATTTGCGAGAGTTCCGTATTATATTCAATGCCCGACAGCGTCAATGCGCCTAAGAGATCGGTCGCGTTATCGGGTTTGACTTGTCCGGAGCCTGAACCTCCGATGACCCAGTCAGTGGACGCCCAACCGAAAACGTTGACTTTCGGAGCATCCTCCTTGCTGAGGGGGAGCAGGTTATCGTTCTTGACGAGAACAGATCCCTCTCCTTGAATCTGTTCGGAAAGCGCTGCGCCTTCTGCACGTTGGGCGGAAGAGCCGGGATTTTCTTTGTAGCCGATGATGTTCTTGTCGATGACATCGGCAAAGATTCCGACGGCAATGTTCAGCGCGAGCACGATGACGAGAATCACCGCGCTGACCGAAAAGCAGACGATTTTGGATGTGTTTGCCTTCATTACTTACTTTTACCTCCGATAAAATTTTATAAAATCCGGGCATGGGCGGCATCCTTTCGTTTTGATCGGCGCATTCGCCCGTCCCGCATTTTTTGCGTTTTTTCCGCTTGCATATTAAGGAATTTATTCCTTAACAATACAGTTTATATATTACAGTAAAGAAGACTTTTTTTCAAGATACTCTTTTGACAATCAGTTACATTTATTATTCAAATAATAAAAAGAGTATATTTTTAATATATGGCTACAAAAGAGTTCATTGAAAGTAAAAAAAAATAATGTATAATAAATATCGAATGCAATATTTTAATGAAAAATGTTTATTTCAATAAACAGCAGAAAATCAGAGAAATGATGAGCATTAAATTTTATCAGGGAGGGTAAATTATGAATGCAAAAAAGAAGTCAAGACGATTGAGTGTATTGCTATTATGCGTCATGCTTCTTTGCGCCTGTATGATTTCGCTTGTCGGGTGCGTGGACGACACCGCTTCAAGCAGCGACGGCATATCGGGTAGCAGCGGTTCCCCCGATTCCGGTGAAGACGAGTCTGATGGTTTAACTCTGCTCAAAACGGACGGTGAATTCATTCGGGATCAAGGCGGGGAAGGAGACGTCGTGTGGTTGCGCGGCGTGAACGCGGGCGGACTGGGCGTCATCGAACTTTGGATGACCGGTTTTTCCAATGCGTCCGGTTGCGGCGATCACAAAACCACAACACTTAAATTCATCGAGCGGTTCGGTGAGGAAAAGGCACAGGAACTCTGGAAAGAATATCAGTCCAATTGGTGGACCGATGAAGATTTTCAGAATTGTGCGGACATGGGTATGACGTCCATCCGTTTGCCGTTTACATACATGAACGTGGATTTTGCCGCCGTACAGGGATTGGAGTACGGCGGGGAATCCTATGATTTCACCATGCTCGACGAGTTCGTGGCAAAGGCGGCGGAATACGGAATGTATACGATATTGGACCTGCACGGAGCTTACGGTTCGCAAAACGGTCAGGATCACAGCGGAGAAATTCAGCAGGCGGCCGACGTTGATTTCTATTCCAACGAACAGAAAATGAGCCTGACGATCGATCTTTGGCGGGCGATTGCCGAACATTTCAAAGACAATCCCAATGTAGCGGCGTATGACATTCTCAACGAGCCGGGTGAACGCAACGAAGGGAGCGGGACGCAGAGCACGACGACGCGGCACTGGAATTTTATGGACAGAGTGTATGACGCCATTCGTGAGGTCGATGAAAATCATATCGTGGTGTTTGAATCCTGTTGGGAAGGGAATAATCTTCCTCATCCGAACGTATACGGTTGGGAAAACTGCATGTATTCTTTCCATCATTATTCAAACACTACCAATTATCAGCAACACACGAGCTCCGTGGACAATAAGATTGCCAACGTGGCGGCGCAGAAATTCGGAATTCCCGTGCAGATGGGCGAGTTCACTTGCTATGAGAACGAGCAGAGCTGGGAATATACGCTCGATCTTCTCAATCGCAGCAACTGGCACTGGGTGAGCTGGACATATAAAATCAATAACGCTTGGACGGATTCCACTTGGGGTATCTATCACATCGATTATTCGGAAAACGGCGAAGAAAACTGGGCTTCGACCGCAAATGCTTATAAGGTGGATGCAGCCAAAGACAGCGAGGAGGAGATGAAAGAAAAATGGGCGCGCACCAGAACGGAAGAACACGGAGAGAAATATACTTTTGAGTCGGGGACGACGCTCTATGACATCATAAAAAAATATTGCACGCAGAGTCTGGAAACGGAAGGCACGCAGGATGCCGAAGTTGAGAACGGGAATTACATTCTCTTCAATGCCGCGCAGGCGGGACAGGGCGTGGCCGTGAGCGGAAGTCTTGGCGGCACGCAGATGCTTTGCGTCAAAGACAATGTTGCGGATATGCTTGAAATCGTCAACCTTTCTTCCGGATACGTGAACATCCGCAACCGCGGGAAAAATATCGGCGTGTTCAATTATAACGGAATCAGTTATGTCGGCATAACCGATGGTGATACGGCGGCGGAAGAGTTTTCCGTGAAAAAGACGGCGAAAGGCGAATTTTTGCTGGTTTCCGTCAGTACCGGAAGATACCTGTGCTATGAAGCGGAAACGGGTTATGTCCGTGCCGACGAATGGGAAGTGGAGGGGGCGTTGAAATTGCATTTCAACTGAGACATGCCCCGATCGATTGCCTTGATTCATTTATTTCAGCTTAAAAAATCAGCAAAAAAACGGAAGGAAAAAAATGAAAATAAGTTACTATTTGGAACGGTCCTTACTCAAATTGCTCAAGACGAAATCCATCGATGAAATTTATGTCATTGAAATCATTGATGAGATCGGAACCTGTAAAGGGACGTTTTATAAATATTATCGCGATAAATATGATCTATTGTTTCACTGTTTTCAGGACTGTATTTATAAGGATATTCCGGAAACGTCCGAAAACTGGAACGAGTTTATTTCCAGACTTCTCACGGTTTTTAAAGACAACGCTGCGGTCGTTCTGAATTCTTTTGTTTCGGCGGATATGAATTCCGCACGGCATTACAATGAAGGCGTTATCCGTCAGTATATAGTAACGGAACGGGAAAGAAAGGGACAGGAAACGGTCGGAACGACGTACGAGTATGCGCTCAATATGTATGCGGTTTATGTAACAGATATCATCATGGATTGGTTAAGGCATGGCTGTAAAACGCCGACAGATGAAACGATCGCTCTGATCAATGCCACCATGCCTGTGATTTTGTGCAGTTGAGCGGCTTGTATCATTTTCATTGTATACCGGTTGAACAAGGAGTTTATTTTTTCCTATGCTTCGCTCTTTGTCTGTTGAAAGACAAACGCACGAGGGCATATAAATCAACTTTGTGAAAATCTTCTCGAAAAGAGAGATTTCAGAAATATCATAAGAATTTCAGAAATATCATAAGAAGGAGTGTAGATAAGGAGTGTAGATTATGAAAAAAACGACTGGTAAGATCATCCAGCTTGTAGTGATCGGCGTATTGGCCCTGATTTTCGTCGCGGCCAACATCGTTCTGAATTACTTCAAGGGCATTGTCGACCAATACCTGGGTGATAACTTCGCGCCAGCGGACACGTTGGACCCTGCACAGGGTGACGAAGCTGTGCAGAAAGTCGCGGAAGAGGGGTTTGTCCTTCTGAAAAACGACAACGACACGTTGCCGCTGGAGGATGTGCAGAACGTCAATCTGTTCGGCTGGGGATCCACCGACGCGGGCATGTTGATGTGCGGCGGCGGTTCGGGCGACTTCACCATGTGGAGCAACGGCGACGAGAAGAAGGAGATTATCGGACTGCAGCGGGCTTTAGAAGAATTGCAGGATGAGCCGTTTACGGTCAATCAGACCTTGGTCGATTTTTACGAGGACTATTGTACCGTCAACAGAAACGGCGGTACGGACAGCCGTTCTGGTTGGTTCAATTACAGCAGCGACCCGAAATATTTCAACATGGTGGAACCGTCGATCGAGGACTATCCCGCAGAGGTTCTGGAATCGGCCGAGTCGTTCAGCGACACTTCCATTGTCGTCATCACGAGAACGGGCGGCGAATCTTTGGATCTGCCGAAATATCAGCGTAAATTTGAACCGGGCGGGGACGGAACAAACGCCAACAACGGCACGGTTACCTTCGACAATACGAGGACATACCTGCAACTGTCCACTGAAGAAGAAGCTTTGCTCGAATACGTGGGATCGAATTTTGAAAACGTCATCGTCATTCTGAATACTTCCGCGACCTTGGAATGCGGTTTCCTTGAAGACAGCGGCATTGATGCGGCGTTGGCGATTGCAACGCCCGGTCAGAGCGGATTGAGATCGCTGGCCAAAATTTTAAGAGGTCAGGTCAACCCTTCGGGGCATCTCGTTGATACATATGCGTACGATCTGACGACGGCAGCCAGTTATGGCAATTCTCCCGACTCCAACGTCAAGAACGGAATCACGGGCATAAAGTCTTACACAAACAGCTCTAACGAGTATTATGCAGACTATCTGGAAGGCATCTATGTCGGCTATAAATGGTATGAAACCGCCGATACGGAGGGCTATTGGGACGGTGTTTCCAACCAATACGGCGACGGCTATGAAGGCGTGGTGCAGTATCCGTTCGGATACGGTATGTCCTATACCGACTTTGAATGGAGCGTCAAGTCAGTCAGCCCCGCGCCCGGATCGCAGATCACGGCAAATACGGAAATTAAGATAGAACTGAACGTCATCAACGTGGGTGACGTTGCGGGCAAGGACGTCGTGGAAGTTTACTATGAACCTCCCTATACGCCGGGCGGCGTGGAGAAATCTTCCTCCAATCTCGTCGCATTTACAAAGACCAATCTTTTGGACGAACAGGGCGGTGAATATCCTGCCCAGACGGTCACCTTAACGTTCAAAGCCGAGGATATGGCTTCTTATGACTGCTACAACCTGAGCGGCGCGGTCGGCGACGACGGCGGATATGTCCTCGAAAAGGGTGAATATACGATCAAACTCTCTACGGATGCGCACAACGTGAAAGCCGGTGCCTCGGGCGCGGGCGTCAATAACGGAGTGATCACCTATGAAATCGCTTCGGACATCGCCATTGAAACGGACAGTGCGACGGGTAACCCCATCGAAAACAGATTCACGGGCGACACCGCCGACGGCGGCATTTCCATCGACGGTTCGAACGTTACGGGTTGGAATCTGGAATATTTGACCCGTGATGATTTTGAAGGTACCTTCTCGCAGGAATCGACGGAAAGACGCGCAAAATCTTCTGCATTCCATTCGAACGGCTGGTTGTCCGACAAGAAGAATACGAGCACGAAACCCACGCAGGGGGTCGCGGGCGACTTGAAACTGGTCGAAAATATGGGCACGGACGAAGCCACATACAACGACGATCTGATCAAGGAACTCGGCGACGAGGACAATTATGAAGACGAGGCACTCTGGGATTCCGTTCTGGACCAGATCACGGAGGACGAACTGTTCGCCCTCGTTGCGAAGGGCGGTTACATCGTCAACAAGATCGAGTCAATCGGCAAACCCACGACGATCGATCTGGACGGCCCGACCGGCTTCAACAGACATCCCCACAGCACGCCTGAATTTTCCGGCTTCCCGTCGGCAATCGTCGTCGCGGGAACCTGGAACACCGAAGTCGCGCGTCTGTTCGGCCGCGCGGTCGGCATGGAGGGCTATAAAGCGGGATACGGCGGCTGGTATGCCCCCGGCGTGAACATTCACCGTTCGCCTTTCGACGGAAGAAATTACGAATATTTCAGCGAAGATCCTTACATTTCCGGCATGATCGGCGCGAGCGTCGTCATGGGAACCACGCAGGAGGGTATATACAGTTACATCAAGCACTTTGCCGTGAACGAAACGGAAAATCAAAGAAACGGACTGTATACCTGGCTGAGCGAGCAAACGCTCCGTGAAGTGTATTTGAGACCCTTTGAACTCTGTGTCAAAGAAGGCAATGCAAACGCGATCATGTCCTCCTATAACCGCATCGGCGACACCTGGACGGGCGGCAGCCACGCCCTCATGACAGAAATACTCCGCGAAGAGTGGGGCTTCAAGGGCACGGCGGTAACCGACTATCTCGACGGCAGCGACAGCTATAAGACCGTTGACCAGGGCATCAGAGCGGGCAACGACATTTGGCTTGAAAACGGCAACGACGCAAGCTATGGCGCGATCGGTCTGAAAGACACGACGAGCGCGACGGCGGTTGCATGCGCAAGAAACGTTGCAAAGCATGCAATCTTTACGTATTGCAATACGAGAAAGACTGCTTTGGAGGCAGGTACCGCATCCGACGAAGTTATACAGTATGTGCCGAAATTCTCGGCCTGGAAAATCGGTTGGATCGTGGCCGACGTGGTGCTGTTCGGCGGGCTGATCGCCTGGGGTACCATCGTTACCTTGAAACTGATTTCGACTGTAAAGGAAAACAAACAACAAAAACCCGAAATTTCCGAATAAGGGGAATAAACGGTAAAGCATGAAAAATATCCACTTGCTCAGCGAGTGGATATTTTTATATTTTTTTGTTTTAGTCCGTGAAATCACTTTACTTAATTAAAGTGATAAAGTATAATAATTGCATTGAAAAAAATATTTTTTACAGGAGCGATTTTTTATGAAAAAAGTAATGGCGTTGCTTTTGAGTGCATTGATGTGCATTGCGAGCGTTTTTGTCCTTTCGGGCTGTGGCGAAACGGGCGACTATGATCGTATTCAGCAGAAAGGGAAACTGGTTGTCGGTGTTACCATTTATGAACCGATGGATTATCAGGATGCTAACGGAAAATGGATCGGATTCGACGCCGATCTGGCAAATATGATGGCCGAAGAATGGGGCGTCGAAGCTGAATTTATCATTATCAAGTGGAACAACAAAGTGGTTGAGCTCAATTCCGGCAATATCGATGTCATTTGGAACGGTATGACGGCGGATGCAGAGCTTGGACAGCAGATCGATTTTTCTGTTTCTTATGCAGAAAACAAACAAGTTGCCGTCATCAAGAAATCCAATGCGGAAACCATCAACAGCGTGGATGCCGTGAAGAACGCGAAAATAGCCGTGGAGCGCGGCTCCGCCGGCGACACCGTGGCGACTGAAACGTTGCAGGCTCCCAATTTGAACAGGGTAGATGCACAGGTCAATGCGCTTCTCGAAGTGGAATCGGGCGCGTCCGACGTTGCGCTCATCGATTACACCATGGCTTACAGCGTTGTCGGGAAAGGGGAATATGCCGATCTTATGCTCGTCGATCCCGATACCGTTTCCTTTAACCGCGAAGTTTTTGCAGTGGGCTTGCGTAAAGGCAGCGATCTGACCGATCGCATCAATGCGTTGTTCAAGAAATACTATGACGACGGCACCTTGGCAACGCTTGCGGAAAAATATCAGGGCGTTGCCTTGAACGAAGAGGCTTTGGGCGCGCTGTAAGCGGTTGCTTGCATCGGATAAACAACCATGGAACAATTTATTTCCGTTTCCCTGAACCTGCTCAACGGTTTTTCCAGCTCGTTTCTGCTGTTTGCGCTGACGCTTGTTTTTGCGTTGCCGCTCGGATTGCTGATTTCTTTCGGGACGATGTCGAAGATTGCGCCCGTCCGCGTATTTTTCAAGTTTATTGTGTGGATTTTGCGCGGAACGCCGTTGATTTTGCAGATCTTTGTTGTGTTTTACGTCCCCGGATTGTTATTCGGATTTGTTTGGCCGACCATGAATACCGGTTGGGCTTGGTTCGATCAGACCATTTCCACGCGTTTTTTGGCGGCGCTTGTAGCGTTTATCATCAATTACGCCGCTTATTTTTCGGAAATTTATCGTGGCGGCATTGAATCCATTCCGCATGGACAATATGAAGCGGGACAGGTGCTCGGCATGAGAAAAAGTCAGATATTTTTCTCGGTCATTCTCATGCAGGTAATCAAGCGCATCATTCCGCCTATGAGCAACGAGGTGATCACGCTCGTCAAAGACACTTCTTTGGCGCAGACCATCGGCGTGGTGGAGCTTATGTTCAACGCGAATGAATTTTTGTTGAAAGGGCTCATCTGGCCGATATTCTATGCGGGCGTATTCTATTTGATTTTTGTGGGAATACTGACGTTGCTTTTCCGTTATCTGGAGAAAAAACTTTCGTATTATAAGGTGTAAAAATCATGTCCTTTCTGGAAGTAAAAAATTTACATAAAAGTTTCGGCGGCACACAGGTGCTCAAGGGCATCGATTTTTCCCTGCAAAAAGGGGACGTCGTGTCGATCATCGGCTCTTCGGGCAGCGGCAAAACGACGCTCCTTCGTTGTCTGAATTTCCTCGAACTTGCGGACATGGGTAGCGTCTATGTCAACGGAGAAGAGATTTTCGACGCCCAAAAGAAATATGCCGATCGGGAATTGCGTGAAAACAGACTGCATTTCGGACTGGTCTTTCAGGGCTTCAATTTGTTCCCGCAGTATACCGCCCTGAAAAACGTGCGTCTGCCCCTCGACCTGCAGACCAGGGAACGCCTGGCGGTCGCCCGCAAGACGGCGGGCAGGCATAAGCCGAGCGCACAGGCTGACGCACAGTCAAACGGGGAAGCGGGCGCGCGGCTGTCTTTGCCTGCAAAGATCAAGGCATGGACGGAGCGAAACAAGGCTTTCGCGGCGGAAAAGAAGCGCGCGATCGAAGAGAACGCGCGCAAGGCCGAAAGGTTGCTTTGCGACGTCGGCCTGGGCGAGAAGATGAACAACTATCCTTGCGAACTGTCGGGCGGTCAGTGTCAGCGCGTCGCCATCGCGCGCGCACTCGCCCTCGAACCCGAGATCCTCTGTTTCGACGAACCGACTTCGGCGCTCGATCCCGAGCTGACGGGGGAGGTGTTGCGCGTGATACGGAGCCTGAAAAGCCCCGATCGCGCAATGATCATCGTCACACACGAAATGCAGTTCGCCGCCGAGATTTCCGATAAAGTCATCTTTATGGCGGACGGCGTGATCGAAGAAGCGGGCACGCCGCAACAGATCTTCCGCGAGCCGAAGAGCGAGAAGATCAAGGCGTTTTTACGCAATTACGCGGAGAACCGCTGAGGTGAAACGATGACCGACAAGCGCGTCATGTATGAATATCTCCTCGATCGGTTGGTGAAACTTTCCACCCGCGAGGAGTGTGAACGTCTGCTCGAGGACCTCTGCACCTATGCCGAAACGGAGAACATGGCACAGCGGCTGTATTCCGCCAAGTTGGTGCTCGAAGGCAGGACCTATGCGCAGGTGGAGGAGGAGACGCAGATTTCCTCCGCCACGCTCAGCCGCGTTTCCCGTTGCATCAAGTACGGCGGCGGGGGCTATCGCACGATCATCGAAAAGGAATAACGACAAAAGGCCGTCGGGGGTGTCCGACGGCCGCGATCGTATTTTTGAGTAAAGAGAAAAGAAACATAAAAAATGGGAGTGGAGAGCGCATGAAAGGAAAAAATAAAGTCGTAAAAATCCTTTTGGGACTGTTTGTATCACTGCTGTCTCTCGTCATCGTTCTCCTGCTCGTTTTGCAGATCGGCATGGCGGTCGCGCACACATGGAAACCCTGGCGGCCCGATTACGAAAAGGCGGACTTGACAAAGATACTTTCGTCCGAAACGCTTTCCTCGTCCGATTATGAACTGTTGTACCGCCAGACGGGTCTGACGAAAATCGGAGTGGACGGATTGATCGAGGCGGGCAGAACGGAAGATATTTATGCCGTGCAGGAAGATTTTTTTGCCGGGTATACCATGTATGAGGACCTGTTCGGTCCCTTTACCTGTGCGGAGAAATTATACGCCGCCGATACCGTCCATTTTGCGGCGTTGGAAGACGGGGATGTCATCGTAACGCCGACGACGCATTTTTCCTTTGTGCGGTTCGGGCACAGTATATTGGTCGTGGACGGGGAAGACGGCGTTTTTCTGAACGCATTCGGTTACGGGTCTTTCAGCGGCCTGACGAACAGCACCTCGCATTTCGCCGATCGGCCCGCGTTCATGATTTTGCGCCCGAAGGCGGAAAAATCGGTGCGGGAAGCGGTCGCGGCCTATGCGGCCGACGAGCTGGTAGGGATAGAATATTCGATCTTTGCGGGCGTATTCGGCGGACGGTTTGACGAAAACGAACCTCCCGACGTGACGCAATGTTCGCACGTGATCTGGTATGCATTCAAACATTTCGGCATCGACATCGACGCCAACGGCGGCGCGATGGTCTTTCCGCAGGATATTGCCAATTCGTCCGAATTTGAATTGGTGCAGGTGTACGGCATCGATCCCGATCGGCTGTGGGAGTATTAAAAACTCAAGCGGCGCGCCCTTGTATACGGGCGCGCCGCTTTTCACGCTATCCGAGCGACGACGTTGTTTTTTTGAATCGCACCGCTCACAGCAGGGTTTCATATTCCTCATACAATGCGTCCGATCGGCACTTGATTTCTTGCAACCGCGCGCATTTTTGTTGCAATGACTTGTAATCGGCGGCGACGGCGGGGTCGGCGATTTCCTGCGTGAGACGGGCTTCTTCCTCTTCCAATGCACCGATCTCCTTTTCGATTTCTCGCATCCGCAATCGTTTTTTTGCCTCTTCGGCGCGGTCGCGGCGACCTTTGAAAGCGTCCTTGTCCTTATTTTTTTCTTCCCCGGAGGACGGGGCCGTTTCTTTTTTCTCTCCCGTTTCCCGTTTTTCGGCGGCGAGGAACTCTTCATACCCGCCGCTGAACTGCCGCATGCCTTGCGGTCCGAGCGCAATGATCTTATCGGCGACGGCGCGGATAAAATATCGGTCGTGCGACACGAAGAGCACCGTCCCGTCGAAGGCTTTGAGTGCGTTTTCCAGGCTCTCCCGTGCGGGCAGATCGAGGTGGTTGGTCGGCTCGTCGAGTACGAGGAAATTGCCGTGTTCCGCCTCGAACACCGCCAATGCGAGTTTGGCGCGTTCACCGCCCGACAGGGCGCAAACGGGTTTGTCGGCGTCCTCGGCGCCCAGTCCCGCGCGGGCGAGCGCGGCGCGTATGTCCGTCTGCGATTGCCTCACGTGCCGTCCCCACAGTTCTTCCAGTACGGTCGCGGAGGGGCGGAGATTGCTGTTTTCCTGATCGTAATAAGCGATCTTCACCAATCGCCCCAGAGCGATCTCCCGCCTTCCGCCGCGTACGATTTCCTTGACAAAGGTGGATTTTCCCGTTCCGTTTGCGCCCACGAGGGCGCACTTATCGCCGCGCCGCAGGGCGGCGTTGCCGTGAGAGAAGAGAGTCTTTTCGCCCGCGCAAAGGGTCAGATCCTCCACGTTCAGGACATTTTCATACGGCTTTTCGGCGTACGTGAAATGAAAGCGCGGCGGCGCGGGCGGCGTGTAGGGCTTTTCGATCAGATCCATCTTTTCGAGCGCTGTGCGTCGGCTCTGTGCCATCTTTGTAGTGGAAGCCCGCACGAGGTTCTTGTCCACGTATTCCTGCATATGCGCGATTTGCGCCTGTTGCTTTTCGTATTCTTTTTGCCATGCCGCCAACCGTTCTGCCTTCAATACTTTATAGCGGGAGTAATTTCCCTTGTATTCCTGCAGGTGTCTGTTCTCGAGTTCGACGATTTTCTGCACGACTTTATCAAGAAAATATCGGTCATGCGATACGACGAGCAGGGCGCCCTTGTATCCCGCGAGATAGTCTTCCAGCCAGAACAGGGTCTGAATATCGAGGTGGTTGGTCGGTTCGTCGAGGATGAGCAGTTCGGGCTGTTCGAGGAGCAATTTGCAGAATTTCAGACGGGTCTTTTCCCCGCCCGACATGGTATGAATGACCCTGTCATAGTCCTTTTCAAACCCCATACCGTTGAGAACGGTGCGAATGCGCACTTCGTAATGATAGGCGTCCGTCGCGGCAATGAATCTGTTCAGCCGTTCATATTTTGCCGCCAGAGCGGCATATTCGTCGGCATGCCCGTCGGCGGCGGCCGCGGATTCCCGCCCGCCGCGCAGAGCGGCAATGGCGTTTTCCACGTCCCGCAGGCCGCGGAGGGCCTCTTCTTCGCGGGCAAAGACCGAACGCATCTCCTCGAAAACGGTCCTGTCGGAATCGAATCCGCCCGTTTGTTCGAGCCAGCCGATCCGCGCGCCGCTCTTGCGGAACACACTTCCCCGATCGGGGGACAGGTTCCCCAGAATGAGTTTGATGAGCGTGGTTTTTCCTTCGCCGTTGCCGCCGATGAGTCCCACGCGTTCGCCTTCCGAAAGGCTCATGCTGACGTTGTCCAAGAGGACTTCGCCCTTATATCCGAATTGCAGGTTTTCCAGGGAAAATAACATAAAATACTCCGAAAGAGGGGATACTGTCGAAAAGGAAATAAATTGCTTTTTTATTTTGCAATATGTTACGAAACGATATTTTGAAAGAAGTGCGCCGGCTGGAAGAGCGGCTGAGTTATGCCGATCCCGGTGAATGTGCAAAACTGACAAAAAAACTTGTCCGTCTGAAAACCGAACTGGCTTGCGGGGAATAAGAGAGGAAAACCTTCAATAGGCCTTCAATAATCCCACTTTGGAATGAATTGCGTGTCGGCGCTCTCCGCGTCCTGCAAAAATACGTTTTTGAGTCCGCAATCGAGCACGCAGTCCAACACTTCGCGGTATTCCCGCGGGGTGATTTTGCGCTTCAATTCGGGGAATTTTTCGGCTTCGCCGAAGGGAACGTACTGCCGCATGAGCGAAAAATATACGCTTTCGGGCAGGGTTTCCCTGACCCAGCGCACGATGTGCATGCTGTCCCGCGCGCCGAGCGGCAGGATGAGGTGTCGCACGATGCAACCTGAAAGCATCTTTCCGTCCTCGCGCATGTTCAGGGGCTTTTGCGCCATGAACTGCACCGCGCGGGAGGCATATTCGAAATAATCTTCCCGCCCCGTATACCGTCGGGAAAGTGCGGGGGAATAAAATTTCAGATCGGGCAGATAGATGTCGATATACGGATCGATCAGGCGCAACGTTTCGATTTTTTCATATCCGTGCGAGTTGTAGACGACGGGGATTTTCGGCCTGTAAATTTCCAGCGCGCGCACGATGGGCGGGACGACGTGGGCGGGCGTGACCAGATTGATGTTTTCCGCGCCCTGTTCTTCCAGCGCGCGAAAAATATCGGCAAGCTCGGCGGGGGAGACGTCTTTTCCGCGCTTGGCGCGGGAGAGGTCGTAATTCTGACAGAACACGCACCGCAGGTTACAGCCCGTGAAAAAGACGGCGCCGCTTCCGTTTTTGAAGGAAATGCACGGTTCTTCATAGGGGTGCAGGTAATATTTTGCGACGTTGAGAGATCTGACGCCGCAAAGGCCGCTTTGTCTGTCCCTGTCTGCGCCGCACGACAGGGGGCATAGAGTACACTTTTCCATGTCTTTCAGTATATCATTCCATCGTATTTTTGGCAAGCGGGCGAAAGCGTTTGACAAAAGATATTCTTTTATTATATAATTTATATCCGAAAAACAGCAAGAGAACGAAAGAGGTAGAGAAAAAAGGCTTATGCGTAAATTTTTCACCAGCGAAAGCGTAACCTGCGGGCACCCCGACAAGGTATGCGACAAGATCGCCGACAGCATTCTGGACGAAATACTCAGACAGGATCCGATGGCGCGTACGGCAGTCGAGTGCTGTGCGGCCTATGACCGCCTGCTCATCATGGGCGAAGTCACCACTTCGGCGAAAGTGGATTATGAAAAGATCGCCCGCGACACCATTCGTGCGATCGGGTACGATTTCGGAAAGTTTGCCTATGACCGTTGCAAGATCATGGTCGCCGTGCACGAGCAGTCGCCCGACATCGCGCTGGGCGTGGACGCATCCATGGAGAAAAAGGCGGGCGGCGACCTTGCCGACACCATCGGCGCGGGGGATCAGGGAATCATGTTCGGTTATGCCTGCCGCGAAACGGAAGAACTCATGCCGTTGCCGCTTACGCTCGCCCATTGTCTCGCCAAGCGTCTGGAAGAGGTGCGCAAGACGGGCGTTCTTCCCTATCTCCGTCCGGACGGCAAGACACAGGTAACCGTGGAATACGGCGAGGACGGAAAGCCTTCCCGCGTGGAGGCGGTCGTCGTATCCTCCCAGCACGCCGAGGGCGTGGAACAGGAACGCTTGCGTGCCGACATTCTCGCGCACGTGGTGGAGGCCGTGTTGCCCGCGGGACTGACGGACGAAAATACCAAATACTACATCAATCCTACCGGCCGTTTCGAGATCGGCGGGCCCGAGGGGGACAGCGGTCTGACGGGCAGAAAGATCATCGTCGATACCTATGGCGGCAGTTGCCCGCACGGCGGCGGGTCTTTTTCGGGCAAAGATTGCACCAAGGTGGATCGCAGTGCGACGTATATGGCGCGGTACATCTGCAAAAACATCGTTGCGGCGGGGCTGGCGGACAAGCTCGAATTGCAGGTTGCCTATGCGATCGGCGTTGCGCGGCCCGTTTCCGTGTTCGCGGATACCTTCGGGACGGGAAAACTGCCCGACGGCGAGATTGCCGATATTGCGGTGAAAGAGTTTGATCTCCGTCCCTATTCGATCATCGAAACGCTCGGCTTGCGCCGTCCCGTCTATGCCGCCACCGCGGCATACGGTCATTTCGGTTCGCCCGATTTTGCGTGGGAGAAAACCGACCGCGCGGAGGACCTGAAAAAGTATTTGAAAAAATAAAAGAAATTTGGATCGACAGAAAATAAATTTTGCCGCCCCGCCGCAATTTTCTGCGGCGGGGCGGCAAACGTAACGCATGTAAAGCGTGCATAAAAAGCAGGTAAAACGGAAAAAGAACGGGAGCCGAACGTGAAGCGAACCCCAAAGATTGGACAAAAATTTAATTAAATTGTTTGGTGATGAGTTCGGTATTGTACCGGACTCAT
>CALWCO010000021.1 GCA_944376455.1 uncultured Clostridia bacterium | reverse complement strand
GCGCGCTCCTCTCCGCGATCTCCAAGAAACACGCGGACGGTGAAATGGTCGTCGTGGACGAGCTGAAAGTTTCCGCTCCCAAGACCAAGGAAATGGTAGCCTTCCAGAAGGCTTTGAAACTGGACAAAAAGACGCTGGTGGTCATGGACAGCCGCAACGACGACGTCGTTTTGGCGGCACGCAACATCGGCGAGCTCACGACCGTACCCGTCGAACAGCTGAATACCTATGACCTCGTGGCGAACGCCGTCGTGGTCATCGAGAAAGGCGCGGTTGAGAAAATGCAGGAGGTTTACGCATAATGTTGGCGGAAGATATCATTTTGAAACCCGTCCTGACCGAGAAGGCATATTCCGGCATGACGGATAAGCACGGAACGCCCACCAAGAAATACGTCTTCATCGTCGCGAAGGACGCGAACAAGACGCAGATCAAAGAGGCGGTTGAGAAGCTCTTCAACGTCAAAGTGGAAAGCGTGAACACCGTTTCCCGCAAGGGCAAGCTCAAGAGAATGGGCAGAAACGAGGGTTACACCCCCGCGACCAAGAAGGCGTTCGTGCAGCTCAAAGAAGACAGCAAGCCGATCGAATTCTTCGCGTCTCTGTCTTAACCTAAGGAATGGAGGAAAGAACAAATGGCTGTTAAAAGATATAAACCGACCTCTCCGGCTCGCCGTTTCATGACCGTTTCGACGCATGAAGAACTCACCGGCGACAAGCCCGAAAGATCCCTGCTCTGCGACCAGCGCCACACGGCCGGCCGCAACAATACGGGCAGGATCACGGTAAGACATCGCGGCGGCGGCAACAAGACCAAGTACCGCATCATCGACTTCAAGAGAACCAAGGACGGCATCCCCGCAAAGGTAACGTCCATTCAATATGATCCCAACCGCACGGCAAACATCGCGCTCATCGTCTATGCCGACGGTGCGAAGAGCTACATCCTCGCGCCCGTTGGTCTGAACGTGGGCGACACGGTCGTCAGCGGCGTGAATGCGGACATCAAAGTGGGCAACGTTCTGCCCCTGTCCTCCATCCCCGTCGGTACGATGGTGTGCTGCATCGAGTTGCAGCCCGGCCGCGGCGCGCAGATCGCGCGCAGCGCGGGTATCTCCGCGCAGATCATGGCGGCGGAAGGCAAGTATGCCACGCTGAGAATGCCCAGCGGCGAAATGCGCCTGGTGCCCCTCGGCTGCCGCGCGATGATCGGTCAGGTTGGCAACGTGGAACACGAAATCATCTCCCTCGGTAAAGCGGGCAAGGCCCGGTACCTGGGACAGCGTCCGGAAGTGCGCGGTGCGGTCATGAACCCCTGCGATCACCCGCACGGCGGCGGCGAAGGCAAATCGCCTGTCGGACATCCCGGTCCCCGTACGCCTTGGGGCAAACCTGCTCTCGGTTACAAGACCAGAAAACGCAAGAACCGTACGAGCAAATTTATTTTGAAGAGAATCAACTAATCGGAGGGAGATAATCAAATGTCGAGAAGCATCAAAAAAGGCCCTTACGTCGAAGCCAAACTGCTTGCACGCATTCAGGCGATGAACGCGGCCAATGAAAAGAAAGTAATCAAGACGTGGTCCAGAGCGTCCACCATCTTCCCCGATATGGTCGGACATACCATTGCGGTGTACGACGGCAGAAAGCATGTGCCGGTATACGTGACCGAAGATATGGTCGGCTGCAAGCTGGGTGAATTTGCTCCCACGAGAACGTTCGGCGGTCATACTGCAAAGACCACGACGCCGGGCAAGAAGTAAGGAGGTCTTAGTATGGCAGGCAATATGAAGAAAAAGACCGAAAGGATCGAAGAGAACAAGGACAAACGTCCCTATGCGGTTGCCAAATATATCCGCATTTCTCCCTATAAAGTGCGCACGGTACTGGCGCTTATCCGCGGCAAGAGCGTGAAAGAAGCGGCGGCTATCCTGACCTATTGCACCAAGTCGGGTGCGGAACCCGTGAAAAAAGTTCTGTTGAGCGCGGCGGCGAATGCCGAGCACAACAAGGGCATGGACAGAAACGATCTGTATGTCGCCGAGTGCTTTGCCGACGGCGCGCAGACCCTCAAGAGAATGCAGCCCGTCTCCAAAGGCAGAGGCCACGCCATTCTCAAAAGAACGAGCCACATCACGGTTATTCTGGACGTAAAGAACGGAGAAGGAGATAAGTAAGATGGGACAGAAAGTTAATCCTCATGGTTTGAGAGTCGGTATCATCAAGGATTGGGATACGCAGTGGTACGCCGATAAAAAGGATTTCTCCAAGTTCCTCAAAGAGGACAACGTCATCCGCACGTTCCTGAAAAAGAAATATTATGCGGCGGCGATCAGCCGGATCACCATCGAAAGAGCGGCGGCGCGCATCGTTGTCACCATCTATACGGGCAGACCGGGCATTCTCATCGGCCAGAAGGGCAGCGAGATCGAGGTCATCAAGAAGAGCCTTGCGAAGCTGACGGGCGGCAAGAATGTCGTGATCAACGTCACGGAAATCCGTAAGCCCGATCTGGACGCGCAGCTCGTTGCGGAGAGCGTGGCCCAGCAGCTCGAGAAACGTATGTCTTTCCGCCGCGCCATGAAACAGGCGATCGGCAGAAGCGTGAGAAGCGGCGCCAAGGGCGTCAAGATGATGGTTTCCGGCCGTCTGGACGGCGCGGAAATCGCCAGAAGCGAGCAGTATCACGAAGGCTCCATCCCTCTGCAGACCCTGCGCGCGAACATCGATTACGGTTTCGCGGAAGCGCACACGACGTTCGGCATGATCGGCGTCAAGTGCTGGATCTACAAGGGCGAAGTACTCGGCAAACCCAAGAAGGGCGTTGAAGGAGGCGAACAGTAATGTTGATCCCCAAGAGAGTCAAGAGAAGAAAGCAGCACAGCAGCGGCCACATCCGCGGTGCGGCACATAAAGGCAATACCATCGCCTACGGCGAATATGCACTGGTGAGCGAGAGCAACGGACGCATCAAGTCCAACCAGATCGAAGCGGCGCGTGTCGCCATGACGCGTTTCATCAAGCGCGGCGGCAAGGTGTGGACGGATATCTTCCCCCACACGCCGATCACGAAGCACCCCGCAGAAGCCCGTATGGGTTCCGGTAAGGGCAACGTGGAATACTGGGTCGCCGTCGTCAAGGCGGGCAGAGTGCTCTTCGAGATGGCAGGCGTGCCCGAGGACGTGGCGAGAGAGGCCATGCGCCTTGCGGGACACAAACTTCCCGTCAAGACGAAGTTCGTCAAGAAGGAAGCGGAAAAAGTTGAAGAAGGCGGTGAACTGTAATGAAAGCGAAAGAAATTCACGATCTGTCCGCGGAAGAGCTGCAAAAGAAGCTGGCGGAATTGAAGAGCGAACTTTTCAACCTGCGTTTCCGTCTGGCGGCAGGCCAGCTGGAAAATCCCGTCGCCATCAGAACCTGCAAGCGCGACATTGCACGCGTGAACACCGAATTGCGCGCGAGAGAATTGAAGGCGTGAACGGAGGGCATAGAACATGGAAAGAAATTTAAGAAAAGAAAGAGTGGGCGTCATCGTATCCGACAAAATGGATAAGACGGTCGTCGTAGCGGTAACCGACAAGAGAAAGGACCCTCTGTACAAGAAGACGATCACGCGCACGAAGAAATTCAAGGCGCACGATGAGAACAACGAATGCGGCGTCGGCGACACCGTTCGCATTGCCGAGACGAGAAAGCTCAGCAAGGATAAGAACTGGCGCGTCGTCGAAATCGTCGAGAAGGCCAAGTAATAAGAAGGAGAACGAAGACTTATGATACAACCACAGTCAAGACTCAAAGCGGCGGACAACTCCGGCGCGAAAGAACTTATGTGCATCAGAGTTATGGGCGGCTCTTTCCGCAGAAGCGGCAACATCGGCGATATCATCGTGGCATCCGTCAAGACGGCGACGCCGGGCGGCGCCGTGAAGAAGGGTGAAGTCGTGAAGGCGGTCATCGTCCGCACGACCAAGGGTATCAGAAGAGAAGACGGTACCTACATCCGTTTTGACGATAACGCGGCTGTCATCATCGACAGCCAGAAACAGCCCAAGGGCACCCGTATTTTCGGGCCGGTGGCGAGAGAAATCAGAGACGACAAGAGTTTTCTGAAAATCATCTCCCTCGCTCCCGAAGTGCTGTAAGGAGGTAACGGAATGAACGTTAAAGTAAACGATACGGTCGTCGTCCTGGCGGGCGGCGTCGATACGACGGAAAAGACCATCAAAGGCAGAACGGGTACCGTTCTGGCCGTGGACAGAAAGAACAACACCGTTACCGTCAAGGGCGTGAAGATGGTCAAGAAGCACGAGAAAGCCAGAAAGGCCCAGCAGGTTTCGCAGATCGTGGAGGTGGAAGCGCCCATCGACGCATCCAACGTCATGGTCATCTGCCCCGCCTGCAACAAACCCACCCGCGTCTATCACGCGATCGTGGACGGCAAGAAGGTGAGGGTGCACGGCGGCAAGAACGGTTGCGGCGCATCCCTCGACAGGGCGTACACCAAGGCTTCCAAGAAGCCGGCGGATAAGGACGTTGCGGCGGAAGCGCCCAAGAAGCGCACCCGCAAGAGAACGGCCAAGACCGAAACGCCGGAAGAGGGCAAGAAGGAGTAACGAGGTAGAGGAATATGGCAGAAAAAACGATGAACAGAGTGAGAGAACGCTATCAGAAAGAAGTCGTTCCCGCTCTTATGAAAAAATTCGGCTATACGAGCGTTATGCAGTGCCCGAAGATGGTGAAGATCGTCATCAACACGGGCCTGGGCGACATCAAGGACAACGCGAAATCGGTGCAGACGACGGCGAACGAGATCAAGATGATCTCCGGTCAGCAGCCCGTTCTGGTGAAGGCGCGCAAGTCGGTCGCCAACTTCAAGCTCCGCGAAGGCATGAACGTAGGCATCAAGGTTACGTTGCGCGAGGACAGAATGTATGAGTTTTACGACAAGTTCGTATCCATCGGCCTGCCGCGCGTGCGTGATTTCAGGGGCGTATCCGACAAGTCTTTCGACGGCAGAGGCAACTTTGCCATGGGACTCAAGGAACAGCTGATTTTCCCCGAAATCACCTATGACCAGGTGGAGAAGATCAGAGGTATGGACGTCTGCATCGTCACCACGGCCAAGACGGACGAAGAAGCCCGCGAATTGTTGCGGCTCATGGGCATGCCCTTCAAGAAGTAAGGAGATAAGAACATGGCAAAGAAGTCAATGATCAATAAACAGCAAAAGACCCCCAAGTACTCCACGCGGGCGTATACGAGATGCTCCATCTGCGGCAGACCGCACGCGGTTTTGAGAAAGTACGGCGTTTGCCGTATCTGCTTCAGAAATCTCGCGTACAAGGGCGAAATCCCCGGCGTGAAGAAGGCGAGCTGGTAAGGAGGTACGAAAGATGACAGATCCCATCGCAGATATGCTCACGAGAATCAGGAACGCGATCGTCGCCAAGAAGGAAACGGTCGAAATTCCCGCCTCCAATATGAAGAAAGCCATTGCCGACATTCTCCTCAGCGAAGGTTACGTCAAGGACGTAAAGATCGCGGAAGACGGATACAACGGCAAGATCGTGATCACGCTGAAATACGACAACAAGCAGTCGGTCATCAGCGGATTGCAGCGCGCGTCCAAGCCCGGACTTCGCAAGTATGCGGGCGTGGAGAATATGCCCAAAGTCCTCGGCGGGTTCGGTACGGCCATCCTGTCGACGAACAAGGGCGTCATGACGGATAAGCAGGCGAAAGCCGCCAACGTTGGCGGCGAAGTCCTCTGCTACGTCTGGTAAGGAAGGAGGGCAAGAACTTATGTCGAGAATAGGTAAAATGCCTGTCACGCTTCCCGCAGGCGTCAGTGTGGAAATGAAGGACGGCGTTCTGACGGTCAAAGGCGCCAAAGGTACGCTGACCCAGCAGATCGTCGGCGCGATCGACGTCAAGACGGAGGGTAACGTCGCGCACGTGGTGACCCTCAACGAAGAGCCGGAAACCCAGGCCAGACACGGCCTGTACCGCGCGTTGCTCGCCAACATGGTGAAGGGCGTGACGGAAGGTTATTCCAAGAGCCTCGAAATCCGGGGCGTCGGCTGGAAGGTGGAGAAGAACGGCAAGGGCCTGACGCTGAGCGTCGGTTTCTCGCACAAAGTTCCCGTGGCGGAAGTCGCGGGCATCACGTTCGACTGCCCCTCTCCGACGGAAATCACCGTTTCGGGCATCGACAAGACGCTGGTGGGCCAGGTCGCGGCCAATATCCGCGCGGTCCGCGAGCCCGAACCTTATCACGGATACGGCATTCGCTATAAGGGCGAGAACGTAGAACACAAGGAAGGCAAGACTTCCGGCGGTAAGGGCAAGAAATAAGGAGCGTTGAGATATGATTTCTAAAATTGATAAAAATGCAGTCAGACAGAAAAGACATCGGCGCGTAAGAAAGAACATTTCCGGTACGGCCGAGACGCCCCGCATGAACGTATACAGAAGTCTCAATCACATTTACGTTCAGATCATCGACGATACGAAGGGCGTAACGCTCGTTTCCGCCTCCACGATGGAGAAAGCGGTGAAGGAGAAGATCGCGGACATGACCAAGACCGAAGCGGCGAAGGTCGTCGGCTTGACGGCCGGCGAAAGAGCCAAGGAAAAGGGCATCGAAACGGTGGTCTTTGACAGAGGCGGTTATCTGTACACGGGTCGCGTGAAGGCGGTCGCGGACGGCGCGAGAGAAGCCGGACTGAATTTCTAAGGAGCGAAAACTATGGCAGACGAAAAAAGAGAAAACAGAAGACCCAGAAGACAGGAAGTCGACGACGGTCTGATCAAGAAAACCATCGAAGTCAACCGCGTCACCAAGGTTGTCAAGGGCGGCAAGAACATGCGTTTTGCCGCGCTCGTGATCGTCGGCGACGGGAACGGCAGGATCGGTCTCGGATCGGGCAAAGCCAAGGAAGTTCCCGAAGCGCTTGAAAAAGCGACGTTGCGCGCCAAGAAGAATATGGTTTCGATCGCGATAGTGGACTCCACGATCCCCCATGAAGTGCTCGGCAAGTTCGGCAAGGGCGCCGTTCTGATGATGCCCGCTGCCGACGGTACCGGCGTCATCGCGGGCGGTCCCGTCCGTGCGGTCATGGAGGCCGTCGGCATCAAGAACATCCGCACGAAGTCTCACGGCACCCAGAACAAGGGCAACTGCGTGAAGGCGACGCTCGCGGGACTCATGTCTCTGAAAACGGCGGAAGAAGTTGCCGCTCTGCGCGGTAAGACCGTCGAGGACATCAAAGGTTGAGTGGAGGGAGCATCATGGCTAAGATCAAAGTTACGTTAATGAAGAGCACCATCGGCAAGACGCAGGACGTCAAGGACACCGTCGCCGCATTGGGGCTCAAGAAGATCCGCAGCTTCAACGTCGTGGAAAACACCCCCGCCATTCAGGGCATGGTCAAGAAAGTCGGCTACCTGTTGAAGGTAGAGGACGCAGAGTAAGCAAGGAGGTTGAAACAATATGAGAATCGATACTCTTTCTCCCGCAGAGGGATCCAGAACGTCCTCCAAGCGTCTCGGTCGCGGCATCGGCTCGGGACTGGGCAAGACGTCCGGCAAGGGCCATAAAGGTCAGTGGGCGCGTTCGGGCGGCGGCGTAAGACCCGGGTTTGAAGGCGGCCAGATGCCTTTGGCGCGCCGCGTTCCCATCCGCGGGTTCAACAATAAGAATTTTGCCAAGAGATATGTGATCGTCAACCTTTCCGATCTCGCCGAAGTGCCTGCCGGCACCACGGTCGATCTGGAATACGTGCTGGCGAACAAACTGGCGAAAGACGTCAAGAACAACGTCGGGCTGAAAGTCCTCGGCGGCGGCGAAATTTCCAATGCCGTCACCGTGAAAGCCGCAAAATTCTCCGCTTCCGCGAAGGAAGCCATCGAGAAGGCCGGCGGCAGCGCCGAAGTTCTTTCCTGAACCATAGAGAGAATACGGAAAAAGTACGGAGAGATACGGAAAACCGCGTAAAAAGCGGTTTTCCGCGTTGCCGTTCCATCATCACTTTGCGTTTCCGTCCGCTCAAGGGGGGGACGTAAAAATCTCATTTTCGGAGAACAAAATGTTTGAGACGTTAATCAACGCGTTTAAGGTCAAGGAGATTCGCCGAAAGATCTGGATGACGCTGCTGATTCTGCTTGTGTTCAGACTCGGTTGCTACATTCCCGTTCCCGGCTTGAATAGCTCCGTTTTCAGTGAAACCATTCAGGACAATCAGTTTTTGGAACTGATGAGTTCCATCACGGGCGGTTCGCTCGCCAACGGCACGCTGTTTGCCCTCGGCATCGGCCCCTACATCAATGCCTCCATCATCGTCCAGCTCTTGTGTTACGGTATTCCCGCGCTCGAGCGTCTTTCCAAACAGGGCGAGGACGGCAGAAGAAAGATTTCTCAACTGACCAGATACGTTGCCATTGTTCTGGCAATCATTCAGTCGGTCGGCATCATCGTTAACTTTGCCGTCAATCAGGACGGCGCGGTCGACATCGCGCTTTTCGGCTCCACGATTTGGGGCACGACGGCGGCGAACTGGATCGCGGGCGTGTTTATGACCATCGTATACACCGCGGGTGCCTGCCTCGTCATGTGGCTGGGTGACCGCATCACGGAATACGGCGTCAGCAACGGCATGTCCCTGATCATCTTCATCGGTCTTATTTCCACGGCGGGTCTGACCATCCTCTCCAAGTTTGCCGAAGTATTCGGCATCGGGACGGCGGCGAACATCAACGCCATTTGGGAGATCGTCGGCTTTGTGGCCATGACGATCGTCCTGTTCACGGCGATCGTGGCTGTCGACCTTGCCGAGAGAAAGATCCCCGTACAGTATGCCAAACAGGTCAAAGGCAGAAAGATGTACGGCGGTCAGCGTTCGGAGATCCCCATGCGCATCGCGGCGAGCGGCGTCATGCCCCTCATCTTTGCGTTCGCGCTCATCTCCCTGCCCGGCCTGATCATCAGCATTTTCTGGCCGAACAGCGAAGCCAATACCGGCTGGACGTGGTTCACGACCAACTGGCCCTATCCCATCGTGCTCTGCCTCCTGATCTTCTTCTTTGCGTTCTTCTATTCGAACATGCAGTTCAATCCGGACGACGTGGCGAAGAGCATCCAGCAGAACGGCGGATTCATCCAGGGCATCCGTCCCGGTCGTCCGACGGCGGAATATCTCAAAAAAATCTGGGGCAGAATCACCCTGTTCGGTGCCATCTACCTCTCGTTGGTCGCGTTCATTCCTTCACTGCTGTTCAGTTTTGTCAGCAACGACGGGGATCTGGTCAACGTATTCTCGACCACGGGTATCCTCATCGTCGTTTCGGTTGCGATGGAATTCGAAAAACAGTTGCAGTCGCAGCTGATGATGAAGAACTATAAAGGATTCCTCAAATAATCCTGCATTCCGATGCGGAATGCAGACAGATCGGCTGTCCCGTTTCCGTCCGCCGCTTGCGTGTAAACGCGGGCATGGTGCGATGGGAACGGGGAGTGCCTTTTCCGTCGGAAGGGGCAGGCCAAAGAAAAAACAAGGAGAGTCAGCGTTATGAACATCATTTTACTCGGCGCTCCGGGCGCCGGAAAGGGTACACAGGCGACGAAAATTTCCGACAAGTATGGCATGCCTCACATCTCCACGGGAGACATCTTCCGTGAGAACATCAAGAATCAGACGGAGATCGGCGTACTCGCGAAGTCCTACATCGACAAGGGTCAGCTGGTGCCCGACGAGGTCACCTGCAAGATCGTCGAGGAGCGGCTTTCCCGTCCCGACTGCCTTGAAAAGGGCTACCTTCTGGACGGCTTCCCGCGCAACGTCGCGCAGGCCGAGGCACTCGACAAGATCACGAAGATCGATGCCGTTGTGAACATCAACATCGATTTTTCCCTGCTGATGAACCGTCTGTGCGGCAGACGCGTTTGCCGTGAATGCGGCGAGAGCTATCACGTCTCCACGCTGAACGGCGCGACGACGTGCGCCCGTTGCGGCGGAGAGCTCTATCAGCGCAAGGACGACAACCCCGAAACGGTGGAGAGCCGCCTTGCCGTCTACAACGAACAGACCGCGCCTCTCATCGATTATTACACCCGCAAGGGCCTGATCCTTAACTTTACCGGCACGGACGATCCTCCCGCCGTACTCTTCGGCGAGATCGCGGCGGAACTCGATAAATTTGCGAAATAACGCCTGTAAAGCCATATGATTTACATCAAAAGCCCTGAAGAGATTCGAAAGATCCGTGCGGCCTGCGCGGTCGTACGGGATACGCTTTTACACGTCGGGAAAAATATCCGTGCGGGCATGACCACCCAAGAGGTGGACGCGCTCGTACACGACTACATCGTCGCGAGCGGCGCGACGCCTTCGTCGCTGGGCTATTACGGCTTTCCCGGTTCGGCGTGCATATCGGTCAACGAAGTGGTGGTGCACGGCATCCCCTCCGAGCGACCGCTGCGCGACGGGGACATCGTCAGCGTGGACGTAACCGCCGAAAAGGACGGTTACAACGGCGACGCCTGCCGCACGTTTTGCATCGGCAACGTTTCGCCCGAACGGCGCAAATTGGTCAAAGTGACCGAAGAATGCTTTTTCGAAGGCATCAAGGGTCTGCAAGCGGGCACGCCGCTCTATGACATCGGGTATCGGGTGCAGCGCCATGCGGAGTCCAACGGATTGGGCGTTGTGCGCGCGTTCGTCGGCCACGGCATCGGCAGGGATATGCACGAAGACCCGTCCGTCCCCAATTACGGCAAAAAAGGGACGGGTATGCGGCTGAAAGCCGGCATGACCATCTGCATCGAGCCGATGATCACGCAGGGCGATTACCGCGTGAAAACCCTTTCGGACGGCTGGACGACGGTCACGCAGGACGGTTCCGCGGCGGCGCACTATGAAAACACCGTACTCATCACCGAGGACGGGGTGGAAATACTGACGTTATAAGTCAGAAAAAAAATCGGAGGAAGTTTTTGTGTCCAAAGACGACGTGATAGAAGTAGAGGGCAAGATCGTAGAGGCTTTGCCCAATGCAACCTTCAAAGTCAAACTTTCCAACGGGCATATCATAACGGCATACATTTCCGGGAAACTCAGAATGAATTTCATCCGCATCGTCGAAGGCGATTCGGTCAAACTGGAAATGAGCCCTTACGATCTGACCAAGGGCAGAATTACCTGGCGCAGCAAATCCTGACTGCCGCCGATCAAAAGAATTCTATTCAAGGAGAAAGAAAATGAAAGTCAGACCTTCAGTAAAACCCATGTGCGACAAATGCAAAGTCATCAAGAGAAACGGCAGGGTGATGGTTATTTGTTCCAAAAATAAATCTCATAAGCAGAGACAGGGCTGATAAAATCGCTTGACAAATTTTTCCGTATTTGGTATAATCCTTTTTACGGAAAGTATGGGCGATTCCATGAATTATACGACGACAAGGACTGAATTTCCGCAGCGCGAGCGCGGGAACTCAGTTTTGTTGCGTGTAAAAAGATCCTTTGATTGCAGGTTTTTGCCGTTTTGTCCTTTGCCTCGATCGGCGCGCGGGATGTTCCCGCCGCGGCGTGCAAAGAGTACGCCGATCGGACGATAAGCAAAAGAACGGAGCGGGCATGACCGCGTCGAAGGAAAAAAAGAACGGGCTTTTGCTTTGGCGGAAGCATCCAAAAAATCGCCTGCGGACGGGAACGTCCGCCACAATACCGCGACGGCGCGGGACAAGGCATCGAAGCACGGCAGGTTGCCGGTTGCGCTTTCGGCTTTTCCGTCCGCCGCATGGGTTTGAAAACGACCGACCTCTTTTACGGGCATTTTCCACTGCCGCGCGAAAGGGATGACGGATAACAGATATAGATAAAAAAATAAAATTCCAAGAAAAAACACGGAGGTTATCAATCAATGGCACGTATTGCCGGTGTGGATTTACCCAGAGAAAAGAGAGTGGAAATCGGCCTTACCTACATTTTCGGGATCGGTCTGACCACCTCCAAAAAGATTCTCGCGGCGACGGGCATCGATCCCGATACCAGAGTCAAGGATCTGGACGAGTCCGACGTATCCAAGCTGAGAGATTATATCGACAACAATTTGAGAGTGGAAGGCGAACTCCGCAGTGAAATTTCGCTGAACATCAAGAGACTGATGGAGATCGGCTGCTATCGCGGCATCCGTCACAGAAAGGGCCTGCCCGTCCGCGGACAGAGCACCAAGAGAAACGCGCGCACCCGCCGCGGAAACGTTCGCAGAGTCGTTGCGAACAAGAAGAAGTAAGGAGGTAAGAAAGTATGGCAGCAACGAAAAAGACCGCCGCTACGAGAAAGCGCAGAGAGCTGCGTAAAGTAGACAAGGGTCAAGTTCACATTCAGTCTACCTTCAACAACACCATGATCACGTTCACCGATCTGAACGGCAACGTGCTCGCCTGGTCGAGCGCGGGTTCGCTGGGCGGATTCAGAGGTTCCAAGAAGGGCACGCCCTATGCGGCGCAGCTGGCCTGCGAAAAGGCGGCCGCCGCGGCGAAGGAATACGGTTTGAAGAGCGTGGAAGTGTACGTCAAAGGTCCCGGGGCGGGCAGAGAGAGCGCCATCCGCGCGCTGGCGTCGTTCGATCTGGAGATCACGCTGATTTCCGACGTTTCGCCCATCCCGCACAACGGATGCAGACCTCCCAAACGTCGCAGAGTATAACAGGAGCGAAGAGATATGGCAATCAATAAATATCATAAATTAAAGAGATGCAGATTCCTCGAATTGGACCCCGCGTCCATCGGCTGCTCGAAAAAGTCCATCCGTACTTCGGGCAGAAAGACGAGAAAGATCAGCGAATACGGTTTGCAGCTCCGCGAAAAAGAGCGCGCCAAGTTCATCTATTGCGTCAACGAAAAGCAGTTCCGCCGTTACTATGAGACGGCCGACCGCAAGAAGGGCGTTACGGGCGAGAACATGCTGGTTCTCCTCGAAAGAAGACTGGACAACGTCATTTACAGAATGGGCATTGCCAATACCCGTCTGCAGGCGAGACAGCTTGTCTCTCACGCGCAGTTCACGGTCAACGGCAAGAAGGTGAACATTCCCTCCTATCTCGTGAAAGCGGGCGACGTCATCGCCGTGCGCGAAAACAAGAAGGGCAACAAGTTTTTCACCGCCTTGAAAGAATCCAAAGCCGCATTGAACGTCCCCCAGTGGGTGGAATTCGATAACGAAAAATTGGAAGGAAAGATTTTGGCACTCCCCGTGAGAGCAGACATCGATACTCAGATTGCAGAGCATATGAGTGTCGAACTGTACTCCAAGTAATCAACCATTCAAGGAGGTCGTTATATGATCGAAATGGATATGCCCAAAATAGAGGTGGAAGAGAACGAGGACAGGAGCTATGCCAAGATCGTCGTCGAGCCTCTGGAAAAGGGTTTCGGTCTTACAATCGGTAACTGCTTAAGAAGGATCCTGCTTTCGGCTCTGCCGGGCGCGGCCGTACAGGGCATCCGCTTTCTGGACGGCAGCGTGAAACACGAGTTTTCCGCCGTCGCGGGCGTCAAAGAGGACGTCACCGAAATTATCCTGAACCTCAAACTTCTGGCCATCAAGACCAAAGTGACGGAAAAGGATTACACCAAGACGCTGCACCTCTATAAGGAAGGCCCTTGCGTCATCACGGGCGCGGACATCGAACAGGATGCCGAAATCGAAGTCGTCAATAAAGATCAGTACATCTGCACTGTCGACGAGGGCGGCAAGGTGGACATGGAAGTGACCATCGGCCGCGGCAGAGGTTACAAACCTGCAAGCGAGAACAAGCAGAACGTCATCGATTACATTGCGATCGACTCCATCTATACCCCCGTTCAGAAGGTCAACTATCAGGTGGAAAACGCCCGCGTGGGACAGAACCTGAACTATGACCGCCTCAACCTCGAGGTCTGGACGGACGGGACCTTCTCCGCAAAGGAAATCGTTTCTTTGGCGGCGAAGATCATGCAGGATCACATCAGCCTGTTTGTCAATTTAAGCGACACCATCAAAGGTATGGATATTCTCGTCAAGAACGAGGACGACAAGCAACAGCAGGTCCTCGCCATGGCGATCGAGGATATGGACCTCTCCGTCCGTTCCTACAACTGCCTCAAGCGCGCGAGCATTCATACCGTAGAAGACCTGACCAAGAAGACGGAAGAGGAGATGCTGAAGGTGAGAAACCTCGGCAGAAAGTCTTTGGACGAAGTCATCCTCAAACTCCAGTCTTATGGCCTTTCATTAGCGAAAAAGGAGGATTAAACCATGTCCGGTAAATTAGGCAGACCCGCGAAAGAGAGAGTCGCAATCCTGAGAAATCAGGCTTCCCAGCTCCTCTGGTACGGTAAAATAGAAACCACGCTTGCCAAGGCAAAGGAACTGCGTTCCTATGTCGAAAAGATCATCACCAAAGCCGTGAACACGTTCGACGATAACATCGAAGTGGAAGTCGTCAAGACGAACGCCAAGGGCAAAGAGGTCAAGACGACCGTCGTCAAGGACGGCGTCAAGAAACTGGCCGCCCGCCGCGCCATTATGGCCAAGATCTATGATCTGCAGGAAGTGAAGGGTTTCACCGAAAGCAAGGCCGCCTTCAACGCCCGCACGAAGGACGTCAAGCATCCTTTGGTCGAGAAGATCTTCAACGAGATCGCGCCCAAATATGCCCAGCGTGCCGAAGAGCTCAAGCAGGGCGGCGGCTACACCAGAATTTACCAGCTCGGCGAACGCCGCGGCGACAGCGCCGACACGGCGATCATCGAACTCGTATAATCGGGTAAATTTTCATGAAAAATCAAACGGGCGTCCGAAACATTCGGGCGCCCGTTTTTCGTTCCGAAGGAACTTTCTTTCCTTTCCCGCCGGAGAGAAAGGAAATTTTTTCAAAATCTTGACAAATCGCGCCCAAAATTTTATAATGAAAACAAAGAATAACGGGAGGATATAAAATGCTGGTTGCGGCAAAATGTACCCAATGCGGGGCCAACATTCAAGTGGACAGTACGCGCGAGGCGGGAATTTGCCCGCACTGCGGCACCGCTTTCATCACGGAAAAGGCGGTGAACAATTATAACACCACATACGTCACCAACAACACGTATAACAGCGTGACAAACATCAACGGCGGCGAGGTGCATATTCATAACGATGTCGAATCGGCCGATCAACTCTTTCAAAAGATCAAGGACACCATTGCGGGGGCGGAAACCATTTCGACCGATATTTTCGGCGCGCCTGCGGGAACGCTCGGGAAAAATATAGAGATGTTTGAGCAAAGATATCCGCTCGATCCCAGGAACGAGGAAATCAATATTCTCATTTCTCTGCGCAGACTTCGCGATTTATATGATCAAATTGTCATGGATCCGAGGAAGGAATACTCGCTGGAAACGGAACGTTGGCGCAGAAGCCTCAATAGTTTTGAAAAGGTGAATGCCGAGGGGGCAAAGCGCTATCGCGCGCTCTTCCTTGAAAAGTTGAATTATATCCTTTCAAAAAATTACGGCAAACCGATCGAGGGCGGAATGTTCGACCTGAAATGCAAGTTTTACGACTTCGGCAAAACCGTAGAAAGGGAACTGCAACACCGCGAAGACAAGCGGAAAACCAGGATGGAAGAGAATGAAGCTCCAGCCCGAAAGAACGATCTCTCCGCGCCGCAAGTCATTGTTCCGTCCGTCAAGTGGCCGAACTTTTTTGATCAGGGTTTTACGGATCTTCTTGCAAAGGGGAAAACCATGCTTTCGGACACTTCGCAGGGATATGACGGGGAGTTCTTGCTGTATCTGTTCAACGCCGCAGAAAAGGCCCTTGTCTCCCCTTATCTGGAAGAAGGTGACTATGAAGAGGTGCAAACAGCACTTAACGAATTTGTTTCCGCCATACGTACAGTGCTCAGAAAAGAGGACGCGGCGCGCGCCTCCGTGAAAGAAATTTTCTACGACAGTCGTCGCGCGGACTATGAATATCTGTGGAAACGGTATGCGGCAGCTATCGCGGGCAGGGATACGAAGGAGGCGGAGCGCATCATCCGCAGGCTTGCATTCGGCTGTAACTCGTCGTATGCCTATCACGTTTACAAGGAGAATTTCAAAGACGGACTGTTCGGAATCAGGCACTACAAACAAAAAGTTCCCGACCGCGACGTACAGGCGCTCTGCGAACGTACGCTCGCAGAGGACTATAAAGAGTTTATGGAGAAGCGTCGCTGAAAGGGCGAACGGAACAGAGGGCATTTTGTCGCGGACAATGTCATATACCGTGAAAAAGAAGATTTTTTCTTGCAAGTATCTGCGGGACGGCAGAACAGAACTTTGAGGGGTAAAAGAAGAGTACATATTCGTTTATAGAATTTTATTTTTTCCGATGCGGGGGCGGGCGAAAATAAATTTCGCCCGCCCCCGCATAGAATCGGCAGGGCAGGGTATACTGTTTGCAGGAGGAAGATATGTTAACGATTATCAGTTTGATTTTGACCATTATCGGCGGACTCAACTGGTTGATTGTCGGTATTGCCGACTTCAACTTCGTCAACTGGGTATTTGCCGGCGATTTGTATTTCATCGCCCGCATCATTTACTGCCTGGTCGGCATCGCTTCGCTGTGGGTAACTTATTATCTGGTGCGCCACTTCAAAGAGATCGCGCATATGCGGGAGAGCAGAAGCTGAAAATTTGCGCCATAACCAAAGCGTCTTTTTGTTCTAAAGACAAAAAAACAAGAGCCGTAAAGCTCTTGTTTTTTTCATTTTTTATCGATTTTTCCGTTCTTTGCGTAATTCTAACGACTTGCACGTAAATGGCGCAAGACGGGCGAAAGCTGCAAAAGCAGAGGCGGAAATGACAAAAGCAGGGGCGAGTCCTCGTGCTCAGGAACAGATCTCTTTCAGCGCGCGGAAATAAATCTCGGAGAGTTGCCCGATCTTGTCGAGAGAGATATATTCGTCGGGGCGGTGGATGGTGGACTCTTCGCCTTCGTCGAGCGGGCCGAATCCGCAACCGTTTTTCATGGCGCGGGCATAAGTCCCGCCCCCGATGGCGATGGGTTTGGCCTGCCGTCCCGTTACGTCGTTATAGACCCGTAAAAGGGTCTGCACGATTTTGCCGTTCGGATCGTTGAAAAGGGGCTGCTGTGCGTGCAGGACGGTGCAGGCGATGCCCTGTTTTTCAAGGGCATGGGTAACGGCGGAAAGGGGTTTGGAAGCGGGAACGCGGAAGTCGGTCACGACGGAGAGTATGCCCTTTTCAAAATGCGCCATATCGGGGGACGTGGTCAGCGGTCCCGTCTCGTCCCGCAGGGTCTTCAACCCCGCGGCGTCGCCGAACAGCAGGTCGCAGACGCGGCGGCAGGCGGGGCTTTCCGCCGCGTAAAATTCCAGCAGTCCCTGCAGGGCGTTTGCGCCTTTTTCAGGCTCGGAAGCGTGCGCCGCCCGCCCGCGGGCGAGGAGTTTCCCGTCCTGTGCGGTGAGTGTAACGTGGGGGACGGAGCAGGGCACCATGCCCGTATTTTTCAAGGAAAACAGAGGAACGGATTGCGCATAGTCGCAAACCATGTTTGCGGCCGTGCCGCCGTCCAGAACCGAAAAGGGCGCGTCTTGCAAGGGGAAGTCCAGCCGCAGGTGCAGGATGCCTTTTTCGGCATAGATGACGGGAAAATCGGCGTCGGGCGTAAAGCCCTCGTCGGGCATATGCGCCACCTTTTTATAGTGTTCCATACACGCCCAGCCGCTTTCTTCGTTGCAACCCGCAATGAGCTTGATCTTGCGCTTGGGACGCACGCCGCCGTCCTTGAGCGCTTTGAGGGCATAAAGACAGATGACGGCGGGGCCTTTGTCGTCCATGGCGCCCCTGCCGTACAGTTTGCCGTCCTCGATGACGCCGCCGAAGGGCGGGTGCGTCCAGCCGGTTCCCGCGGGTACGACGTCGAGGTGCACGGCGACGGCAAATTCCTCGCCCTCGCCGAAGACGACTTCCCCGACGTATCCGTCATAATTGTGCGTCTCAAACCCCATTTCTGCCGCCAGGGCGAGGAAGAAGTTCAGGCATTCCCTTGCGCCCCGTCCGAAGGGCGCGCCCGGTTCGGGCGCGCCGCACGAAGAGTCGAAACGAATGATCTTTTGTATGTTTTCGGTGATTTCGGATAAATATTTTTGCATAACGGTCCTTTTTTTACCAAAAGTTTATCAATTTTATTATACACTTTTTTGAAAATATGGTAAAATAAAAGTGCGCAATATTGCGAGAAAAAATCCAACCGATTTTTTATATACGGAAGAAAACGGAGGGCGGAACATGCACGAAGGGCATCGTCTGCGCATGTACGAGAAACTGAAAAATCATCCCGCCGCGCTCGAAGAGCACGAACTTTTGGAAATTCTTTTGTATAACGCCGTGCCGCGGCGCAACACCAACCAACTTGCGCACAGACTGCTCGACGAGTTCGGTTCCGTCCGCACCCTGTTCGAAGCGGACATCGCGGCCTTGCAGGAAGTCGAAGACGTCGGGCCGCAATTGGCGGGATACATCAAGTGCATTGCCTTTTTCTTTCAACGTTACAATGCGGAAAAGGAAGGCAGCATGCCCGTAAAATACGAGACGGAGAGTTTTGAAGAGTATATCAGATCGTATTATGCGGGGTTGCAATATGAAGTATTTTTTGTCTTTGTCCTGAATGAGAAAAACCGCATTGTTTGCCGCAAAAAATTCACCGACAAGGAGCGCGGTTCGGTGATCGTCCCGCCGCAGGAGCTGACGAGACTGGCCGTGCGGTATGCGGGAAAATCTTTCGTCCTGTCGCACAACCACGTTGCGGGCAGCCCGCGGCCGTCCGCGGTCGACGACGAACTGACCATTCAGTGCGAAGTCATCTGTTCCATCAACAACGTGCGCCTGCTCGACCATTACATTTGTTCGCCCGAGGGGCTGTACAGTTATTATCAAAGCGGCAGAATGGCGAGCATTGCCAGCAATTATCACATTCGCCGCGTGATGGGGAGAAAGGAAAATGGAAAGAACGGAATCGACGAGAAACAATAAATTTTTCCAACGGGTGCGCGTGGGGATTTTTTGTCTGCTCATCGTGTTGGAAGCGTTCATTCTTTTTCAGAATATCCGTTGGGAGCTGGTGTTCGGTGCGGTGCCGAGTTGGGTGCTCGTCCTCGTCATCGAACTGATCTTCACGTTCAGCAATTTCCTCAAAACTTTTGTTCTGGAAGAGTTCAGACATAAAATCACTTGTTACGTCATTGATTTCCTCTCTCAGCTCGCGCTCACCCTGATCGTCAACAGCACCTATCTCAGCGCCGTCTATCTTTTGATGCTCTCGGAATTTTATATGTCCACGGAGCGGCTTTCGGACTGTATCGGGATGGGCAGTGCAAGTCTCTTCTGTTTTGTCGCCACGCGCGGCATCGCCGCCTATTATTTCATGCGGGCGGGGATTTTTGATACCGTCTTTGCCTGTCTGGGTGAAATTTTCATTCTTATTTTTCATTTCCTGCTCGTCAATTTTGCGCTGCACGTCTATGATTCCCGTCAGCGCATGGCAAAATCCCTGCAGGAGCTCGACGAGAGCAACCGAAAACTCAAAGAGGCATATGACGAGCTGGCGGAAGTGACGGCGCTACAAGAGCGTCAACGCATCGCGCGGGAGATCCATGACACCGCGGGCCACTCCATCACGACGGTCATCATGCAGACGGAGGCGGCAAAACTCATCGTGGAACGGGACCCGGAGGAGGCCAAACGTCGGATCATTGCCGCCAACTTACAGGCGAAAAACGCCTTGGAAGAACTTCGCCAGAGCGTGCACGTTCTCGCCGGCGAGGCGGCGGAAGAGAGCCTGAAGGACTCGTTCGATCGGGTCATACGGGAATCCACGGACGGCACGGACGTCGTCATCCGTTCGGATGTTGCCGACATTGTCTGTTCGTCGGAGAAAAAACGCTTCTTGACCAATACGCTCAAAGAGGGCATCGCAAACGGCCTTCGTCACGGGCATGCCACCGCCTTTTATGTGGAATTGTGCGAACGGGACGGGCAAATATCCTTCCTTCTTTCGGACAACGGTGCGGGGTCGGATGTGGAAAAGATGAAGAGCGGGTTCGGCCTCAGCGGCATGTACGGCGGCACCGAGCGGTTCGGCGGAAAAATGGAAATCTCGTCTGCTTCGGGGGAAGGCTTGGAGATCCGCATTTCCATCCCCGCAGAGGGCCGAAGGGCGACGGAAGCGGAAAGCCCCGACCGAGCGGCGGGGGCAACGGACGGACAGACGCCGCCTGCGGCGGCGGAAGGCGCAAAAGCGACCGCGGCGCGCGCGAACGATGGGAAAAATCCGAGAAATTCATCGGCGGAAGGCGCGAAAGAGGAAAGCGAAAAAACGGGAGGTGAACGCGCATGAAAATCAGAGTTATGATCGCCGACGATCAGCCCTTGCTGGCGGAGGGATTGAAGAGCGTTCTGGAGCACGGCAACGGAGAAATCGAAGTCGTCGCCATCGCGCGGGACGGCGCGGAGGCTTTGGAAAAGCTGGAAACGACGCCCGTGGACGTGGCGTTGATGGATATCCGCATGCCCGTGATGAACGGCGTGGTGGCGACCCGTGAAATCCGCACAAGGCACCCCGAAACCAAAGTGGTCGTGCTCACCACGTTTGACGACAGCGAATACATTCTCAACGCCATCAACAACGGCGCAAGCGGCTATCTTTTGAAGGATATCGGTTCGGCGGAACTCATTGCCGCCGTGAAGAACGCCTATGCGGGCGACACCATTCTGCCGTCCAAGATTGCCAGGCGCATTGCCGATGCGGCCATGCTCGTCGCGGGCAACCGCGAATTGCGGTTCAAGCGCGCGTTTTCGTTCTCCGATCGCGAAACGGAGATCGCCGTCATGCTGTATGAAGGGTTCACCAACCGTCAGATCGCTTCCGCGCTCAAACTGACGGACGGCACGGCACGCAATTATATATCGGCGTTGTATGAAAAGATAGGCGCACAGAATCGGGCAGACGCCATTCGAAAACTGCGCGAATGTCTTAATTAAAGCAGCACGCATCGGTTGCAATCTGCCTGAGGATCTTAATCCACGAAAAAACGGAGAACATACGGTATACGGTACATCATGCGGATATTTTTTCGGGATTGACAGCAATATAAGATTATTTTTTTCAAAAAGAGGAAAAATAAGGGAAAAAGAAACACAGATAAGGGGAAGGGGCAATTTGAATCGGAGTCACAACAAGAGCCGAGTCGTGTCGAGCAATAAAGGGTGCTCCGACGGAACGGCGGTCTGTATGCAAAGTAAGCGTCAAGAGTGTGCCGCGCAAAAGGGAAAAAGGCATTTTTCGCAAGGCGTAAATTTTTATAAATTGGTATGGCTCTATGCGTTGGGCGGTTTGGCGGGATTTTTGATCGAGATCGTCTGGTGTTATCATGTCTATGGCGTTCTCGAATGGCATTCTGCCATGGCGTTCACGCCGTTTAACCCCATTTACGGTGCGGGCGCCGTGGTGTTGTTTTTGGGCCTTCGGGGCATGAAAAAGAACAATGTGTTGATCATTTTTTTGTTTTCCGCCGCGGCAGGCACCCTGATAGAATTGCTTGCTTCGTATTTTCAGGAATATTTTTTCCATTCCTATTCCTGGGATTATGCGCATCTCCCATATAATTTTGAAGGCCGCATTTGTCTGGGTATGACCGCAGGATGGGGGCTGTTGGGCGTGGCATGGGTTTGGTTGTTGAGTCCCGCGCTTGAAAAAGTGCTCTCCTTTGTTCCGCAGAAATTCGGAAAAGTAATGGCTGTGTTGCTTGTTTTCGTCATCGTCGCGGATGCGACGGTCACGGTCGGGGCGATGTCGCGCTGGCTGGAACGCCGTGCCGAAATCCCGCCCGGCGGAGAGTTGGATCTGTTTTTCGATCGATTCTTTCCCGATGCGCGCATGCAGTTCATGTTCCCGCGCATTAAGTTTTTCGATAAGGGATAAACGGGAAGTCTTGAGAAACGGCGTTGCAGTTGACAGGCTTCTCGCGGCTAATGTGTTGAATGAGATGCCGTTGGTGTGCGTTTGACGGTGAAGGCGCGGCGTGTGCGGTCCCGGCTGCATTTGTTTGAAAATATGTTTTGCGTCTTTTGCCGCGGTAACGGCGGAGAGGCAAAAGGTGTGCCGGGGAACCTTGACGGCGGAGCTGTCGAGTGTCGTGACAGAAAAACAAGAGAGCTGTCGGGAAATCGCCGCCGCGGGCAAATTTTTGCCCGCGGCGGCTTCCTGTTTCCGATTGAAATGTTTTTTTCAGAGGCTCTTTTTTCCGCGTGCGGGAAGATTGTTTTTTCGTCTTAAAAATATTCCCGAAAAAAAGTGACACATTGTAAACCCAGAACAGCGATCATGCTTGCGGAATAACAAAAAAATCGGATTCCTTTCGGAACCCGATTTTTTGTTCTCAGATCAGGCTTACGCAGCCGCTTCGGTGACCATGATACCCGTCAGACCGTTGATCCAGTTATCATTCTGCCCGGAAATACTTGTAAGCGTATAGGTCAAACCTTCATAGGTAACGGTACCTTCGACATAGTTCATGGACATATTCGAGCTCGAAGGACCGAAGTGTCCGTAGATGACGTCGCCGGCGGTAAATGCCGAGGGAACGTCACCTTTGTCGCTCTGACCGGGGATGGACAAGTCGCAGGTGACGGTAAAGGTTCCGTCGGCCTCTGCCTTGACGACAAAGTTCGCGGGCAGGAGACTCTCATCAACGTCTTCCGTTTCGGGATCATCTGCGATGCCGGCGAAAGAATACCAACGATAAGGCCAGGAAGGATAGCTCTGGAGATCCAGATAGAAGGCTTCCGTGATGGCCGTTTCGACTTCATCTACCGCATAGGAAGGACCATAAGTACCGGTGAATACCAACATAGGCTGGCCGTTGTCGCCTGCCACGAGGGTAACGCTGGTATAGTTGAGGCCTTCGTCCACGATGGAGAAGAAGGCGTTCTGCCAGTCGCTGCCCATGTTGCCCACGTGCAGAACCATATTGTTGCCGAATTCATAACGGTTGCTGTAGTAGCTGGGGTTGGAGAACAATCCGTCATTATAGGCAAATGTATCGGTCGCTTGGGTGTAACGCAGAGTTGCGTTCAGGAGTTCCGTTTCGTCGGCTCCCGTTACGACGAGGTTGCCGAACTGCGTTGCGCCGCAGGCAGCCATCTGGGTCAGATCATAATCGATGCTCCAGTTTCCTTCTGCATCAATAGAACCCGTGCCGTCCGTGTCGCCCATCTTCAAAGATACGGTTGCGCCGGTCAGAGAAGATCCTTCGGGGAGTTTGTCGCGGTTGACCTTACCGGAAACGGTGAGGATATTGCCCTCCACGTCGAACGCATAGGTAGTGTTATACTCAGTGAAAGCTACTTTAATATAGTCTTGGGTGCTGTTGTCGGGGCGATGGGTCAGTAAGGTATAGGAATAATTTTTATCTTGCACTGCAGCGCCTACATCGGCGATGGGATTCTCATGATCCAAGGCGAAGGACTGGGTATACGTTCTTTCGTCGATTTCGGCGTTGAAGCAGAGGTCCATCCACTTGCCGTTGTAGCTACCATTCTCGTGATTTCCCAAAATAGACAGGTCGAAATAGACATCTTTTGTTTCTCCGGTAGAGCCGGTATATTCGGTGCCGACCAATTCCACCTTATCGTTGCCTTCATACAGATAGATATACACACTCTCAGCGGTTTCGAAGGTTACGTTCATAACGAGGAACGCACCGTCTTTACCTGCAGCGTCTTCTTGCGTCAGACGGATGGAATTCAGGGTAACAAGTCTGGCATCCCATTTGAGTACCAGATCAAGACTGATGGTGTTTTCCTTCGTAATGGTTTTGGTTTCCGTCCCGTCGCTGTCTTCGGTTGCGTTGGCGTACCATCCGACATAGTTGAAATCGCCTTCTTTTTCGCCTCTCTTAACCTGTTCTGCGGTGGGCAGAGTGATTTCGGAAGTGAGCTCCGTATAAGTGAAGGAGATGACGCCCGTTCCGGCGGAAGAAGCAGCGAGATTAAAGTTCTTGATATCCGTGCGTGCCTGCAATGCGCTGATCCAGTCTGCATCGATGGTACCGCCGGCCGCATCGATAACGACCAGAGCCTCTACGGGTGCCGTCAGGTTAACGGCTGCCGAAGCGTGTCCGCTGTAAGAGACGGTGAAAGACGTGTCGCCAATGGAGAACGTGGAAGGGGAGACGACATAGTCGGTAACTTTTTCAGTGGAATCGTCTTCATATGTAACGGTTACTTCCATGCCCGTGGTATCGAGCGATTCACCTGCATAATAGGTAAGTTTGGTTGGTGCTTTTGTGATACTGACGGAAGAAACTATTTTCGAAACAGTAACAGTAATCGTCGTTTCACCGCTGATAACGGCGGAATACTGTCCTTGGTCATCAGCTTTGAGCGCCTTGGTGCCTGCGCGAACGGTGTTCACTTCATATCCCGCGTCGCAGGTTACCGTAAATACGATCTCCTCATCCTGCGGCCACTCCTGAGGGAGTTCTTCTTCGCCGACAACGCTGACAGTCGCATGTTCGTCTATTTCCCATTTCAAAGCGACGCCCGGCTCAGCGCAAGCGGCGAGCATCACGCAGGAGAAGACAAACAAGATGGACATGCTCAGCATCAGCAGCCATTTCTTTTTTGTCATGCTTTTACCTCCGATAAATTTTAAAATGTTAGCTCTTGTAATTTATAAATTACAAAACTACGATACTATCATATCACGAATATATCGTCCTGTAAACATACAATTATTTATTTTAGTTCTATTTTTATACGAATTATTAAAACAGTACAAAAAATATTTATATTCAATGCGGCAAGCGCCTCAACAAAGGCAACGCCGGGCGAAACAGCTCGTTTCGCCCGGCGCGGGGAATTCAAAAAAACTGTGCAATCTCTTTTGTGTACGCAAACCGAAGCGGAAACGCCGCAGGCAACTCCTGCAAAGCTACCTCATGGCACACGCACAAATCCGCTTAGTGCTGCTGCATCCCTGCCCTGACACGGTTCACGGCAATGCGTTGCATAAGACCTTGCTATCAACGCCCCTTACGGCGTGCGGACCTTCCATAGGCGCACCCGAGAGAGATATTCGGCTCTGCTGTAGCGGATTGCAGATACAGGGCACCGCTGACTCCCCACCTAGCACAGTACGCTCATTATACACAAACTTTTTGTTTTTGGCAAGCGTTTTGCCGGGGCCGCGGCAGGATTTCTTTTTAAAAAAGGAAAAACGGTTGACAATTCTGTCGTAAAAGGGGTAAAATAAAGCGGTATTCTCTTCCGCCGCAAAGGGCAAACATGTCGGCCGTGCATCGGCATATGTTGCCGTGACGGGCGGCGGGAAGGGGAAGGAGATCGTCATGAGCGAAAATTGTTCGCATAATTGTTCGGAATGCGCGAAGGGGTGCGGCGCGAACGAAAAGGGCAGCCTTCTCAAAAGCCTGCCTGCCGGCGCACGGGTGAAAAAAGTCATTGCCGTGGTGTCCGGCAAAGGCGGAGTGGGAAAATCCTCCGTCTGTGCATTGCTGGCGGCCATGTCCGCGAAAAAGGGGTATAAGACGGCACTACTTGATGCCGACGTCACGGGCCCTTCTTTGCCGAAAATGTTCGGCGTCAACGAAAAAGCGACGGCGAACGAGCGGGGCATTGTGCCTGTGGAAACAAAGAGCGGCATACAGACCATGTCCATGAATCTCCTGCTGGAAAACGAAAGCGATCCCGTTCTTTGGCGCGGCGCGCTCATTGCGGGCGCGGCGGTACAGTTCTGGACGGACGTGCTGTGGCGGGATGTGGAGCTGATGTTTGTGGATATGCCGCCGGGAACGGGCGATGTGCCGTTGAGCGTCTTCCAAAGCCTGCCCCTTGCAGGCGTGGTCGTTGTGAGCACGCCGCAGGACCTCGTGCGCATGATTGTCGAAAAGGCGCTCAATATGGCCAAAAAGATGAATATACCCGTGTTGGGACTCGTGGAAAACATGAGCTATGCGGTTTGTCCGTGCTGCTCGGCGCGGCTGGAAATCTTCGGGCAGAGCAAAGCGGCGGCGGTGGCAAACGAATTCGGTATTTCTGCCGTGGCACGCTTACCCATTGACCCCGATTTGGTCGCTCTCGCCGACGGGGGGAGAGTGGAGGAATACGCCTCGACCGAGCCGTTGGAAAGTGTATTCCGCGCCATCGAAGAGGTATAGGCATTGTTCGCAAGATGGGAGCGAAAAGCTCTATGTTTTCGGACATGGATCGGCTGAAAGTTGTTTAAAATTCTTTCCGAAGATTAAAAATCCGCGCAATGGCTTTGAATGATGGAAAAAATCGCACAAGAGCAGGGAACAAGAGCAGGGAATGTGAAGAAAAGGTGCAATACCCAAAGGCGCCTGCAGGCAAGATTGCCTGCAGGCGCCTTTTATGTTTTGACTTTACGGCTTATTTTTCGTCGGGAAACAGTTTATCCAGGTCGAGTTTTGCATCCATGGCAAAGTGTTTGACCGATTCGATGGCACTCTCGCAGAGCTGTCTGGTCTTATAGTGTCCGCCCAGGCAAAGTAGTTGTCCGTTGCCGCTGAAAATTTTGAAGATATAATCCCCGTTGCGGGTGATCGCCGCGCGGATATTGCCGTTTTCGATGTTCTTCTTATGCGTTTTGATGCCGTTTTTCAGGCTTGCCACGGTCGCATATTCCTCGCTAGTGAACAGCACCTGCCCGTTGGAAGCGCGCAGTTCGAAACAGTAAGACGCCTCGTTCTCCGATTCCATGATGACTTTGTGGATGACCCACTTGCCTCTCTTTTCGGGATCGTACGTGCGGTCGGTCTCGATGCTTTCGCGGTAGGGGACGCAGACGGTTTTGACTTCGTCGTCGCGGATGGCCGTTTCGGCGAAACGCTTGATGGACGCGATCGCGCTCATCGCCTGTGTGCGCGTGGAATATTTCTCCCCTTGCGCCAGCAGATTGCCTTGGTTGGTGAGCAGTTTGACGATAAATTTCCCCTTGCGCGTAATGGAAATTTTAAAGTTCCCGCGCTCGATGTTGGCTTTGAACGTTTCGATGCCCTGCCATGCGCCGCGCAGGGAGGTGTAATCTTCGCTTGTGATGAGGGATTCGCCGTTGGATGCCTTCAGGCGGAAGAAGAACGCGCTTTCCTTCTCGTTGCCCAGGGCATCGGTTGCGGACAGTTTGAGGACCTCCCACTTACCGGCATAAGGCACGGGCGCGTCGTCGTCTTCCGCTTGGAATGCGGCAGGTTCATCCTCTTCCGGCTCTTCTTCCGCAAAATTGATGCCTCTGTCGACAATCACTTCCGTCTCTTCCGCGGAAGCGTCGGTTTTCGGTTCAATGGCTTCGGGCATGGGTTCGGGGGAAACTGCGTTTTCGGCGGCCTGATCGGACGGTTGTGCGGCGTCGGCGGTGAAGGGTTGCGCCTGTTGCGGTTGTGCGGTCTGCAACTCTCCGGGTGCGCGCACGGTAAGCGATGCGGGTGCGACGGGCGCGGGTTGCGAAATTTTCGTCTCTTCTTCGTCGGCCTGCACCTGTGCGGTCACGCCCGCATCCGTCTCCGTTGCGGCGGCGGGTTCGGACTGTGTTTCCGCGGCGGCGTCCGTCTCCGTTGCGGCGGGTTCGGCGTCGGAAACGGGGGTTTTCTTTTTCTTTTTGGCGACGGAACAGATAACGATGATGACGATGATGGCCAGCAGGGCGGCGGCGAAGATGAGGATCATGATCAGGTTATCCTGCAGGTACTGCAGAATGTCATCGGTCGCGGCCATCAGTTGATTGGCGGAAAACATGGGGCAAACCTCCTATACGTTGTAAAGTTTTTTGATAAATAATATAAAAATATTATATGTACTATCATTTTAATACAAAAATAAAGATAAGTCAATAGGCAAAAAAATCTTTTTTCAGGAAATTTTTGACTTTTGTGCAAAAATGCGCTACAATATTCCCATGAAAGAAAAAATCATTGCAATTATCGGCGGCGGAGCGGGCGGCATGCTCTGTGCGCACGCGCTGGCGGCGGGCGGCGCAAGCGGGGTCGTTTTGGTGGAACGCGGCGCCCGTCTGGGCCGAAAACTTTCGGCGACGGGCAACGGGCAGGGCAACGTGACCAATCTGCGCATGGACGAGGGGCATTATTTTTCGGACGATCCCGCCAAGGTCGGCCGCATCCTGCGGGAATTTTCTCCCGCCGACCTTCTCGAATATTTCGGTGCGCTCGGCGGGCTGTTCGAATCGGACGAGCAGGGCAGGGTATACCCTTGTTCCAGGCAGGCTGCCGCGGTAACCGATCTTTTGCGCTTTGCGTTGGACCGCGCAGGCGTGAAGTGTCTTTCGGCGCATACCGTCGATGCGATTTCGGCGGAGAAAGGGAGGCATGTCTTACGCTTTGCCGAAGGCGGCACGCTGACGGCCGACTTGGTTGTTTTTGCGACGGGCGGACAGGCCGCGAAAAATTTCGGCACCGACGGCAAGGGCTATGCGCTTGCCCGCTCGCTCGGTCACACCGTTACGCCCCTTTTCCCCGCGCTGGTACAGCTCAAAACGGACACGGCGCACATCCGCGGGCTGAAAGGCGTGCGCGTCAATTGCCTGGTGCGCGCCTTTGACGGGCAAAAAGAGACGAGGCATGCCCGCGGCGACGTGATCTTTACCGATTACGGCGTCAGCGGCAACGCGATCTTTTTGCTGTCTTCCCATCTGACCGACGCCGCTTCCCCCCGTCTGACGCTGGATTTCCTGCCCGATCGTACGGAAAAGGAATTGACGGTATTTTTACAGAAAAAAGCCTCTTTTTGTCCGCGGGAAAGTCTGCTCGGTTGCGTCTTGCCCGGGGCTTTGGGACGGGCGGTATTGCGCCGCGCGGCGGAAGAGAACGGGGGCGGTTTCATGCCCGATGAAGCGGCGCGGCTGGTCAAAAACTATGCTTTGCGCGTCACGGGCACGCTCGGGTTTGACGGGGCGCAGGTAACCCGCGGCGGCGTCCCGCTCTCCGAAACGGACGAGGGATTGCAGAGCTTGCGTGCGAAGAACGTATATTTTTGCGGCGAAATTCTCAACGTGGACGGGGAATGCGGCGGTTATAACCTGCATTGGGCATTTGCCTCGGCGATGCGCGTCGCGCGGGATATTTTGCGCCGTACGGGACAGTTTGCGCCGATCAAGGAAAAAGTATGAGCGACATTCGGAAATTGAGCGGAATATTTCTTCCCGTCGGGACGGACGGCGAAGCCGAAAGGGAACAATTGCGCGCGTTGGCGGCCAAAAAACTCGGCGCGCCCGTGCGTTTTTTCCGCATCGTGAAAAAATCGCTGGACGCGCGGGACAAGAGCAAGATTCGCTGGGTTTATACGATTGAATTTGCGGCAAAACCCGTTCCCGCGCCCGACGTTCTGGGCGAAAAAGGCACCTGCAAAGACGGGACGCCGCGCGTCCTCGTCGTGGGCATGGGTCCCGCGGGGCTCTTTTGCGCGGTGCGTCTGTTACAGTGGGGCGTGCGCCCCGTGCTCATCGAACGCGGCGGGCCCGTCGAGGAACGCGAAGGGGACATAAAGGAATTTTTCGATACGGGCAGGCTGAACGTCGATTCCAACATTCAGTTCGGCGAAGGCGGCGCGGGGACTTTCTCGGACGGCAAACTCAACACGCAGACCAACAGCGCGGAAAACGCCGAAGTGCTGCGCCTGTTCTCGGCGTTCGGCGCGCCCGAAGAAATTTTATATCTCAACAAACCGCACATCGGCAGCGACCGTCTGAAAACGGTCCTAAAAAATATGCGGGCATATATTCTTTCTCATGGCGGGAAAATACTCTTTCACACCGCATTGACCGATGTGCGGATCGAAGGGGGCGCTTTGCGATCGGTCACCCTTTCCGACGGGAACAGATATTTTTTCGACGCCGTCGTTCTGGCAATCGGGCACAGCGCGCGGGATACATTTGCACTCTTGCAACGGCAAGGGGTATGCCTGCAACAAAAAGAATTTGCGGTGGGGGTGCGCATCGAGCACCTGCAGGAAAAAATCGGCTTTGCGCAGTACGGGAAATCCTATGCTCTGTTGCCGCCCGCCGATTATAAACTCGTCTCTCACGCCTCCGACCGCGCGGTGTTCACCTTCTGCATGTGCCCGGGCGGTTTTGTTATGCCTGCCGCGAGCGAAGAGGGCATGGTGGTGACCAACGGCATGAGCAATTATCGGCGTGACGGAAAGAACGCCAACAGCGCGCTCATCGTGCAGGTGAAGAGAGAGGATTTCGGCTCGGACGATCCGTTGGCGGGGATAGCCTTTCAACGCCGTCTGGAAAGGGCGGCATACGCGCTGGGCGGGGGCGCGTACCGCGCCCCCGCCCAGCGCGCAGAAGATTTCCTTCTGCGCCGTCCCTCCGCCGCGGCGGGCGAGGTCTTGCCGAGCTATGCGCGCGGCGTGACGTATACCGATCTCTCCTCGTTGTTCTCCGCCGACATGGGCGATGCGTTGCGCGCGGCGTTGCGGGACATGGACGGGCGCTTGCGCGGCTTTGCGCACCCCGACGCGCTGTTGACGGGCGTGGAGTCCCGCACCAGCTCGCCCGTGCGCATTTTGCGCGGCGACACGTATGAGAGCGTCGGTGCGGCAGGGCTCTATCCCTGCGGGGAAGGCGCCGGATATGCCGGCGGCATCACCAGCGCCGCGGCGGACGGTCTGCGCACCGCCGCCGCGATTCTGCGCAAGTACGGCGCCGTAAATTTTTCTTGAGCGGAAAGGTACAAACAGGCAGGAAAATGTGGAAAAACGTATAAAGAAATCTTCTTTGCTTTTTCGTTGTTCTTTCATAAATCCAACACTTTCGGGGGCTATAATCAAAGACGTAAACCGAAGTGATTCGGCTGCAACTTTTTTCATATTCTCTCATTAAATTTTGGAAACACGGTCAGCCCCCCTGGCCGTGTTTTCTTTTCGGTAAAAAAGGAGCGGGCTTTTTGATATGCACCCCAAAAGTTGGACAGCTTTTGGAGGTGCATATTTTTATGTCAAGGAAAAAGAGATTCAACACAAA
>CALWCO010000020.1 GCA_944376455.1 uncultured Clostridia bacterium | reverse complement strand
TTCAAGGCGCGCGCTCTGAACCCCGAACATCCCATTCAGAAGGGTACGGCGCAGAACGGCGATACCTATTTCCAGACCAGAGAGGCTTCCAACAAGTACTATGAAGCCGTTCCCTCCGTCGTGCAGGAAATGATGTACGCCGTTTCCGCCTATACGGGCAGAAATTATCACTTCTTCGACTATGTCGGCGCGCCCGACGCGACCGATGTCATCGTCATGATGGGTTCGGGTGCCGAAACCGTGGAAGAGAGCATCAATAAACTCAATGCGCAGGGCAAGAAACTCGGTCTCGTCAAGGTCCGCCTCTATCGTCCCTTCGTCGCCGACGCCTTTGTCAAGGCTTTGCCCGCGACCTGCAAGCGCATCGCCGTGCTCGACAGAACCAAGGAACCCGGCTCCCTCGGCGAACCCCTCTATCTCGATGTATGCACCGCGCTCATGGAAAAGGGCGTGAGCGGTATCCGCGTGATCGGCGGACGCTATGGCCTCGGCTCCAAGGAATTTACTTCCACGATGGTCAAGGCGGTCTATGAAAACCTCGCCGCCAAAGAGCCGAAAAATCACTTCACCATCGGTATTACGGACGATATCACGCATACTTCCTTGGATTTCTCGGAAAAATTCGACGCCGCGCCCGCAGGTTCCACTTCCTGCAAATTCTACGGTCTCGGCTCGGACGGTACGGTCGGTTCCAACAAGAACACCGTCAAGATCATCGGCGATCATACCGAAAAATATGTGCAGGCTTACTTCTTCTATGACTCCAAAAAATCGGGCGGTATCACGGTTTCGCACCTGCGTTTCGGGGATAAGCCCATTCAGAGCGAATATCTCATCGACTCCGCGGACTTCATCGCCTGCCATAACCCCTCTTATGTTACGCGTTACGACATGGTCAGCGACCTGAAAGAGGGCGGTACGTTCCTTCTGAACGCACCCTGGACCAAACTCGAAGACCTCGAAAGAGAATTGCCTGCAAAGATGAAGAACGCTCTGGCGCAGAAAAAAGCCAATTTCTACGTCATTGACGCCATTCAGATCGCACAGGATCTCGGTTTGCGCGGCAAAACTTCCACCATTCTGCAATCCTCCTTCTTCAAAGTCAATCCGCAGATCATGCCCTATGAAGACGCGGTCGCCTATATGAAGAAGATGGCTTACAAATCCTTCTCGCGCAAAGGCGACGCCGTCGTACAGATGAACTATAACGCCATCGATTCCGCCGCCGCCAACCTCGTGAAGATCGACATCCCCGCCGCATGGGCAACGACCAAAGACGGCGCGCCCATGGTCAAACCCGCCGACGATCAATATTTCAAGGAAGTCATTGCGCCCATTCTCGCGCTTGAAGGCGATAAACTGCCCACTTCCGCATTCAACGCCGACGGCTCTGTACCCACCGGTACGACCAAGATGGAAAAACGCGGCGTTGCCGTTACCGTTCCGGAGTGGAACATCGACAAGTGCATCCAGTGCTGCCAGTGCTCCTTCGTCTGCCCGCACGCCTGCATCCGTCCCTACATCGTCGAGAACGGCAAGGAAGTGCCCGTCGACTTTAAGACCAAACCCGCTCTGCAAGCGACGGGATATACCTTCCGTATTCAGGTTTCCCCGCTCGACTGTATGGGTTGCGGCGTCTGCGCCGATGTCTGCCCCGTCAACCAGGGCGCATTGAAGAAGGCCGTTGCCGCGGGACAGAAAGCACCCGCTGCCGCCGACTGCGCCCTCGTGATGAGACCCTTGGAAGAGGTTACCGAAAAAGAAGCCGCCAACTGGGAGTTTGCACAGACTTTGCCCGATGCAAAGGCAGATGTCATCGCCAAGATGGCGGATGTCAAAAAGAGCCAGTTCTCGCAGCCCCTCTTCGAGTTCTCGGGCGCTTGCGCGGGTTGCGGCGAAACGCCTTACGTCAAGGTGCTCACCCAGCTCTTCGGCGACAGAATGATCATCGCCAACGCAACGGGTTGCTCCTCCATTTACGGCGGTTCCTCCCCTACCTGCCCCTACACGGTGAACAAGAAGGGACACGGCCCCGCTTGGGCGAACTCCCTGTTCGAAGACAACGCCGAATTCGGATTCGGCATGAATCTCGCCTATAAAACCAGACGCGCCGCACTGAAAGAAAAAGTCGCCGCGCTCGCCGAGAAATGGGCGGATTACGCCGAAGGCAAGGCGGCTTGCGAAGCCTGGATCGAAAATATGGACGAAGCGGAAGGCAGCGTCACCGCCTCTGCGGCGCTCGTCAAGTGCCTTGAATCCTGCAAAGACTGCGGTTGCGAAGCCGACGCCCTCGTCAAGGAAATCACCAAAGACAAAGACTGCCTCGTCAAGAAATCCTTCTGGATGATCGGTGGCGACGGCTGGGCTTACGACATCGGTTACGGCGGGCTCGATCACGTCATCGCTTCGGGTGAAGACGTCAACATCCTCGTACTCGACACCGAAGTTTATTCCAACACGGGCGGTCAGGCGTCCAAATCCACGCCGATCGCGGCGGTTGCCAAGTTCGCCTCGGGCGGTAAGCGCGTCAAGAAAAAGGACCTCGGCATGATCGCCGCAAGTTACGGTTATGTCTATGTCGCGCAGTGCGCCATGGGTTCGGACAAGGCACAGCTCGTCAAGGCAATGAAAGAAGCCGAAGCCTATAAAGGGCCTTCCCTCATCATCTGCTATGCGCCCTGCATCAACCACGGCATCAACATGATGAAGTCCCAGGCGGAAGAGAAGAAGGCGGTCGATTGCGGCTATTGGGCGCTCTATCGCTATAACCCCGCTTTGGCGGCGGAAGGCAAGAATCCTTTCACCCTCGATTCCAAAGATCCCACGGGCGACTTCCAGTCCTTCATTATGGGCGAAACCAGATACACCTCCCTCAAAAAGACCGTTCCCGAAATCGCCGAAGAACTCTACAAAGAGACCGAAGCGGCGTCCAAGGAACGTCTGGAAGGCTATAAGAAGATGGCGGGAAAGTAATTTCTCTCCGTCTTTCGGCAAAATGATTTGCCGATGAGAAATAAAAAAAGAACAGAGCGGCGGTCCGCACGGGCCGCCGCTATTTTTGTTGTATGCCTTGAAAGTCCCACCCATGCCCGAAAAAAAGAGAAAAATAAAAATACCGTTCCCGCGCGGGGAACGGTACAAAACGATGATTACAAAACGATGATTTCGGGGCATCAGACCGTCCGAAGAATGTACTCCGCATAGGCGGCGGCGACGTTGACCCCCGTCGTCCGTTCCAGTGCTTTGAAATAGGCATTGGAATTGACCTCGCACAGGAGCAGTCCCTCCTTTCCGAACAGGAAGTCCATGCCGCAGTAGTCCAATCCCAGCGTTGCGGCAATTTTTTCCGCCAGCGAGCAAAGCTCTGCATCCAGGGGGAACGTCTCGCACCTGCCGCCGCGCGCGGCATTGGAACGGAATTCGCCTTTTTCTGCCGTACGCGTCATGGCGGCAATCGCCTTGCCGCCCACCACGACCACGCGCAGATCCCTGCCGCGGCTCTCCGCGATGAATTGCTGATAAAAATGGGGCGTGAATCGCAATTGCTGCGCATAGGCGCAAAGCGCCTCGGCATCGTCGGCCAGAAAAACTTCCTTGCCCAAAGAGCCGTAACTGTGCTTGACCACGACAGGCAGACCGAGCGCGGCGATCACGTTGTCGCAATACGCCTTGCCGATTTCCGCCTCGGGGGTATAACAGAGAGGAGCGGGCACTACGGCGGGCATGGAAATGCCCGCTTGCGACAAAGCGATGTGCGTCAGCATCTTGTCGTCGCACACTTCGATCGCCCGCGCGGAATTGAAAAGGCGCACGCCCGCTTTTTCCAGCAGGCGCATGATATATTTGTCTTTATCGAGAAAAACGGCAAAATCGCCCTTTTCTTGCAGAGCGATTTTACCGTTTTTTTGAATGCCTGCGATGCCGCAGTAATTTTTAACGACTTCGACGCACACCCCGCGCAACGCAAACTCCTCCCGCAAGCGGTCGGCCTGGTAGAGATAGTCCGCGTTGTCCGAATATGCGTTGACGACGATGATTCCTTTTTTCATATAGTGTTCAGCGGAAAAAAAGTTTTTTAGGATACCACGCGGATGACGCTGTTGACTTCCGCCACGTCCTCGAGCGCAGTGACTTTGGCAACGGCGTTGCGGATGCTCTGTTCCCTGGTTTCGTGCGTGATGAAGATGAGCGTCGCTTTTCCGTCCTCTTCGCTGTCCTTCTGGATCATCTCGCACACGGAGACGTTCTGCCGCGCAAAGATGTTGGAAATCTTGGAAAGAACGCCGACCTTGTCACAGACCGTTACGCGCAAATAGTATGCGCTCGAAAAATTGGAAACAAATTTAGTTTCTTTATCGGCATTCGCGGTATTTTTGAACGTGGAATACTTGATGTCCGAATGCGTGGCGGCATAGATGACGTCGCTGACGATGGCACTGCCCGTGGGCAAATCGCCTGCGCCGCGGCCGTACAGCATGATGTCGCCGACGGCGTCGCCCGTGATGAACACGGCATTGAACGCGTCGTTGACCGATGCCAACGGGTGATTGGCACGCACGTAAGTCGGATGCACGCGCACTTCGATGCCCGACTGGGTCTGTTTGCCGATGGCGAGCAGTTTGATCACATAGCCGAGTTCCTTCCCGTAAGCGATATCCTCCTGCGTGATCTGCGTGATCCCCTCGCGATAGATTTTCGTATAGGGAATTTTGGTGTGGAAGGCCATGCTGGAAAGGATGGAGAGCTTATACGTCGAATCGAATCCCTCGACGTCGGCCGTCGGATCGAGTTCGGCATAACCGAGCGCCTGCGCCTGTTTGAGCACGTCGGCATAGGACGCGCCTTCGTTGCTCATCTTGTCCAGAATGTAATTGGTCGTCCCGTTGACGATGCCCATCATGGAGAGAATATTGTTCGCCTGCAAACCGTCCAGAAGTGTGCGGATGATGGGAACGCCGCCGACACAGCTTGCCTCATAGTACAGTCCGCAATTCTTGTGACGGGCGATCTTTTCAAGTTCGTAAGAATATTTTGCGATCAGTTCCTTGTTGGACGTAACCACCGATTTTCCCGCGCTCAACGCCGCCTGTACAAAGGTACGCGCCACGCCGACGCCGCCGATGACTTCCACCACGATGTCCACATTCGGGTTGGAGACGACTTCCGCAATGTTCGCGGCGACTTTCTCCTCGGGGATGCCAAGCGCCGCAATGCGGGCCTTGTTGAGTTCCAGAACGCACTCGACTTCCAGATCGATGTCCTGCGTACGCTTGTAAAAATCTTTATGCTCCGTTATGATACGATAGGTGCCGCCGCCTACGGTGCCGAGTCCCAAAATGGCTACGCCGACTCTCTTCATGTTTTATTTCTCCTCTGAACTATTCAAATAATATAAGTACTTCAACCCGTTCAAGGTCAGGAGCTTGTCCACGGTGTCAATGCAGGAAATTTCCCGCGCGATGACGTCGCTGAACCCGCCCGTCGCCACCGTGATGACGCGCTCGGCGTGCAGCTCCTTCTTAATTCTCCTGACGATGTATTCCACCAATCCCGCAAAGCCGAACACGATGCCCGCCTGCATATTGGTGACGGTATTTTTCGCGATGATGCTGCGCGGCGCTTCGATCTCCACGCGGGGCAGTTTTGCCGTGCCGTTGACCAGGCTGTCCAAGGACCCCTTGATGCCCGGAGCGATGACGCCGCCGACGAACACGCCTTCGGCGTTGATGATGTTGAACGTCGTCGCAGTGCCGAAATCAATGACGATCATGGGCACGCCCTCTTCGCCGTGCGAAACGATGGCGGACACACAGTTGACGATTCGATCCGCCCCCACTTCGCGCACGTTGTCGCAACGGATGTTCAGTCCCGAACGGAGCCCCGGCGCGAGCTGTAAGGGCTTAAAGCCCAGATACATATCGCACATATGCGATATGGTATAGTCGAGGGAAGGCACGACGGAGGACATGATGCCGCCCGTGATCTCGCCGTGCGGGATCTCTTTGAAACGGAGCATACTCATCAGCTGGGAACCGTACTCGTCCGACGTGCGCTTGTTGTCCGTCGCCACGCGGAAGGAGATGACCAGCTCGTCCTGACGATAGATGGCATACTTTATATTGGTGTTACCTATATCTATGCAGATAATCATGCCCGTTATACCATATCCTTATTGTATTTTTCCGTCTTTTTATCGCGCAATGCGTTTTTCCACCACTCTGACGATTGTATGAATCGCGGGCGCAAGAATGATGTTGATGGCAAATTCTATGAAGAAATTGAACGTGACGAGTCCCATGAGAATGAACACCAGAACGTTCATGCCCGTAAACCCCGCTTCCGCGGGCAAGGACTGCTGAAAAGAGAGAATGCTCTGCTGCATGCACAGACATCCGACGATGAAGAGCCCGGTATTGATGACGGGCACCGCGGCGGACGCCGCGAACACGGCGACATAACGGTTTTTCTTTGCGATCAGCTCATACAGAATTCCCGCGACCGCACCCGCGACCGTCGTTTTGACAATGCAGGTCAGAACCGTGACGACGGGACTGTTCGTCCAGATGACCGTATAGAACGGACTCATGCCCAAAATGACCTGTATGAGCACGACGACGCCGCACGCAAAGCCCAGAAACGCCCCTTCCCGCCAGCCGAGCAGGACGGCACCGAGCACAATGGGGATCAGGGTGAAGTTCAGCTGCACCGCACCGATCATAATGCTGCCGCCGAAGGCCTGCAACACGATGACCAAAGCCAAAAGCACGCCCAACTTGGCGACGTTGGCCGCCGACGCGAATTTCTTTTCCTCTGTCATATTCAATTACCTCCATCAACCTCCCCTACGGGATGGCTGTGTCAAAAAGAAATTTTTATGCCCGCCCGTCCGATTGTAAAACCTTGCGCTACATATCCGCGGGGTATTGCATAATTATGAATATTATAACAATTTTTTCGCTCTTTTGCAAGTAAATGAGCGCCCGCGAAGAATATTATTTTTGTGAAAGTGGTCAGTGTAACATTTTTTTGCGCCGCGTAATACTATTTAATATACACGAAACCGCGGAAACCATACATCAATTCCCAATCGGGTTCCCGCGCCATATAGGAGGTTTTACATAATGAACTGCAATTCTTGTTGTTCCGGCAACAACTGCCTTTGGATTCTGATCCTTGCCCTCGTACTCTCCAACAAAAACATTTGCCTGGAGAATATCTTCAGCGGTTGCGGGTGGCCCGTCATCGTTGCCCTGTTGTACTGCATGTGCAAGAACGGCACCCTTTCGTCCATCGGCAACAGCCTGTTCGGCAATAACTGCTGCGGCTGCTGACCTGCTTTCTTTCGGACTTAACGAAAAGACCCCTCTTTGCGAGGGGTCTTTCTTCTCTTTGCGAGTGATAAAAAACTGCATACATTCAAAAATACGTCGGACGCGACGGACTTAACAGTCGGGAAGGTACGGCTTTTTCCCGTCCGTCCGTCTGTCTGTTCGTCCTTCCGTCAGTCCTTTGTTCCGCCGCGCGCCGTGCGCCGCGGTTCAATACCCGGAAAGATTTTCAAATCCCCGAGGAAAGGCTTTGCTTTATTTGTCCCCTTTCTCTTCGCGGCTCTTTTTATAGGCCGCGATGGCGCGGGAAAGCTGGTCGGGACAGGAGGTGTTGCTGCGGCAACGGATGCCTGCAAGCATTTTCTCCACATCGTCGATGTTCTTGCCCTCCACCAGTCTGCCGATGCCCTGCAAATTGCCGCTGCATCCGCCGATGAATTTTACGTTGTGCAATGTATTATCCGTGTCGTTGACATCGAATACGATCTGTCTGGAACAGGTTCCCGTCGTGGAATAAGTAAACATTTTTTCGTCCTCCGTTGTTTTATGTCGGTATGTATATATCGTCCTTTCTGCCGCACGGCAGAGGTATATTAGAGCAAGGCGGCTCTTTCGCCGCGCGTCGGTCAACCGTTTTCCAAGCGTCAGTCGACGAGCGTTTCATAGATGACCGAATAGAGTTCGGATGCCTTGTCCTCCCATTTCTTATAGATATTGTTGGCGGTCTTTTTGTCGGGCACGACGAATTTCAATTCGAGCATGGGCTGCACAGGCGCCAGTATCTTCAAGAATACGGTGTATGTGCCGTCTTTGTTCTGATAGTAATCGGCTTTACATTCCTGCTTTTTCTTGAAACGCGCAATATTCTTTTTGATGAACAGGGAAATCTCTTCCCGCATGCTTTTGGGAATATTGATGTAGAAATTGGCGAGGCTTTCGCGTCCGTCGGGCGTGATGGTGTAGAGCTGTTCGTCGTCCCCCGGGACGGCGCACAGAAATCCGTCGTCCAGAAGCTTGCGCAAAAGGGAAACGCAATCCATGTAATTGAGCCAATCGTTGCTCGAAGAACATATGTCCAGAAGTATCTTCTCGGACAGTGCCGTTTCCATCTTGTCGAAGACGAAGAGGATTATCAATTTGTTTGTAGACGTTTCACCCTTGACCTGTAACATAAATCAAACCCTTGCCTATCTATTATACATATTTTTTATAAAAAATCAAGATATTTGCCGAAAATATATATAACTTTTTCAAAATTTGTGGTATAATGAAACTGTATTATCCAATTTATACTTGATTTTAAGGCGGAAAAACAATATGACAACACTCAGCATCGAAGAACAGGTGAAAAACTTTGCAAGCCGCTGCGACGATCTGTTGCAGGCAAAATTCATCATCGCCCCCTCCAAAATCGGAGAGCTGCTCTGCGCCGTCGCGGCATCGCCCGCGCTCGTCTCCCTCTTTGAAAAGGCCGTGCGGCAACTCGATTATACCGCGGCACAGCAAAAATATATGCTCCCCTCCCCCGACGGCACGGAAAACAAGGGCATTCTGCTTTTACCCGAAGATCCCATGGAACGCTTGGCGTTTATCTTTTGTCTGTTGGTGGACATCGATAACCAGGACATCAATTTCAACCTCTTTTTGCAGACCTTCTTTTCGGGCGACGGGAGCTATACCGAGGCATTCGCTCTCTTCCTGAACCAGGTCATACGCCCTTTCAAAGCGGTGGTATGCGAAGAACTTCTGCCCCGCCCCGCCGCACCCATGCCGCAATACGGCGCGGAAACGGCCGTCCGCAAGACGAAACGTTCCCGCAAAGCCGTGTTCGCCGAAATTTTGCCCCTCGTCAAGTCCGAAGCGGCGCAGCTCTCCGCGTCCTCCATCGCCAGAGAGGACCGTTACGCGGGCGGGCTCATCCTCAACGAGGCATATGCCGCCGCCAAAGCGGCGGACGAAAAGGAGCTCAAAGCCCTCCTGCTCGGATACGGATATTTTTCCGCGCAAACGGGAAAAGACGCGCGGAACATCGAAAAAATATTTGCCCTCCTTGAAGAATTATGACCGATCGGTCACGGAGTGAAAACCATGCAGAACGATTGCGATAAAAACCTGACGGAAGAGACCGTCGAAAAAAAATACGTCTACCGCGGCAAGATCTTGTCCCTGCGGTGCGACGACGCGCGCCGCCCCGACGGCAAGCCGTGCAAACGGGAAATCGTCGAACACACGGGCGGCGTCGGCATCTTATACATCGAGGACGGGAAGGTCCTGCTCGTGCGGCAGTACCGTTACGCCTTTTCGGAGGTCATTTACGAAATCCCCGCGGGAAAGCTGGAAAAGGGCGAAGACCCCGCCGCATGCGCCCGCCGCGAGCTTGCCGAAGAGGCGGGCGTCGAAGCGGGAACGCTCAGGCATATCTGTACCTATTACCCCACCTGCGGCTATTCCGACGAAAAAATTTACATCTATCAGGCGGAAAACTGCCGCCGCGGCGCGCCCCATCTTGACGAAGGAGAATTTCTCAACGCGCTCTATATGCCCGTCGAAGAGGTATGGACAAAGATAAAGTCGGGCGAAATCAAGGACTCCAAGACCATCATTGCATTGCAGGCATACCTGCTCGATCAAAAAAATCAGCCGATCGGCCGATAAAAATTTCCCCGCGCGGGTCTTGTGGCGGAGTTTTGATTTGACAGAAATACCCCGCGGTGATATACTGTAGAATAAATAAAATCTTTATCAAATATCAAAGAGGCGAAATTATGCTTACACTCGATAAAATCTATCACGCTTCCTACGTATTGAAGGAAGCCATCCGCCCGACGGACATCATCCGTACGTCCGGCATGACCGACAATTGCCAGCTCTATCTCAAACCCGAATGCCTGCAGGTGACGGGCTCCTTCAAGGTCCGCGGTGCCTATTATAAGATCTCCCAGCTCTCCGAAGAGGATAAAGCCAAGGGCGTCATCGCCTGCTCGGCGGGCAACCATGCCCAAGGCGTCGCCCTCGCCGCACAGAAGAACAAGATCAAGGCGCTCATCTGCCTGCCCGACGGCGCACCCATCTCCAAGGTGGAGGCCACCCGCTCTTACGGCGCGGAGATCTGCCTCGTGCCCGGCGTATACGACGACGCCTATGAAAAGGCCATGAACCTTCGGGATACATACGGTTATACCTTCATTCATCCGTTTAACGACGAGGATGTCATTGCGGGACAAGGCACCATTGGCCTGGAAATTCTCAACCAGATGCCCGATGTGGAGGCCATCATCGTGCCCGTCGGCGGCGGCGGTCTGATTTCGGGCGTGGCGTTCGCCGCCAAGTCCCTCAATCCCAACGTCAAAGTGTACGGCGTGCAGGCATCGGGCGCACCCAGCATGGCGCAATCGCTCCATGAGCATAAGCCCATCGCCCTCCCTTCCGTTTCCACCATCGCCGACGGCATCGCCGTCAAACAGCCGGGAGACCTGACTTACAACATCTGTTCCAAATATGTGGATAAAATCGTCACCGTCAACGACGACGAGATCTCCGCGGCCATTCTTTCGCTGATGGAAAAACAGAAGATGGTAGCCGAAGGCGCGGGCGCCGTTTCGGTCGCCGCGGTGCTCTTCGACAAGCTCCCCGAACTCAAAGGCAAAAAAGTCTGTTGCCTCGTTTCGGGCGGCAACATCGACGTCACCATCCTCTCCCGCGTCATCTCCAGAGGCCTGCTCATGTCCGGCAGACAGTGCACGTTCACCGTCGAGCTCATCGATAAGCCAGGACAGCTGGTCGGCGTTTCCACCATCATCGCTTCCTGCGGCGGCAACGTGACGAGCGTACACCACGAACGCGCCAACGAAGGCAGCGCGGTCAACGGTTGCTTCCTGCGGCTGACCGTCGAAACGAGGAATTTCGAGCACATCAAAGAGATCAAAAAGGCACTCCGCGACAACGGATTTACCCTTGCGAACGAATAAAAAATAAAATTCGGGCGGTACCGCGTCCGTCGCCGTACCGCCTGCCATCAAAAGGAGGAATATCACCATGAAAACCGTCTATACGCCCGCCGCACCCGCGGCCATCGGCCCCTATTCTCAAGCCGTTCAAACGGGCAATCTGCTCTTCACATCCGGACAGATTCCCATCAATCCCGCCACGGGCAACGTGGAAGCCGTCGGCATCGAGGCCCAGACCCGTCAGATCTGCGAAAACATCAAAGCCCTGCTGGAAGCGGCAGGCTCCTCCCTCGACAAAGTGGTGAAAACCGTCTGTTTTCTCGCGGATATGAACGATTTTGCGGCGTTCAACGCCGTATATGCGGAATATTTCGTCTCCAAGCCCGCCAGAAGCTGCGTCGCCGTCAAGGCGTTGCCCAAAGGGGTGCTTGCCGAAGTGGAGACCGTCGCCGAAGTATAACGTTCCGCCGCACGGTAAAAGAAAAAAATCGCCGCAAAAAAAACAGAAATTTTCAGGGCGAGCGAAAAATTATCTTTTCATCGAAGGGGCGGAATTGCGATCGTTTCACGGCACCGCAAACACAAAAATTTTTGATCTTTATATTTTCAGGGCGTTGCGAAATCGCAACGCCCTGTTTTCTTTGTGCTGATATTTATCCTTGTTTTTGTCTTCCTTATTTTTTGTCTTCCATTTTTGGCTTCGTCTGCACGCGATTCCGCGCGTCTTTTTACAGCCGTAAAAGCCCTTCCGGCGATTCCGCGGTCTTTCGTCCTGCCGCCACCGAAAGGATCGTCCGCGCATGGCGCGCTGCGGCGGGCGGCGTTACCGCGCATCTTTTACTGCATTTTTCCGTCTCTTTCGTATAATTGCAACGTTTTTTCCGTCACTTCGTCCCAGCTGTGCGGCATACTCATGTTCTCGTGCGTCTGCACCTGCAACCGTATGATCTTTTTGATCTGATGCCGCAAACGGTCGATGTTCCCCCGTTCAAAGACGAAACAATCCTCGTTGATCACCTCGGTGTTCTCGGGTATATCCGATACCAGGCACACGTTCCCGTAAGAGAGAGCCTCCAACAGGCTCATCGGCATTCCTTCGATGTCGGAGGGCAATACATAGAGATAGGCATTGCTGTACAGTTCTTCCAATGCCACCCCCTTCACGAAGCCCGTCATGACGATGGTCGGATCGCCCTCGCACATGAACTTGATTTCCTCGTAATAGTCATCGCTGTGCGACGGCCCGCCCGCAATGACCAGCTTTTTATCCGTCCCCGTCTGTTCGACCACTTTCTTCCATGCGGGGATCAGATACTGCAGCCCCTTTTCGGGCACGATGCGCGCCAGAAAGAGAACATAACTATTGGGCGTCAAGCCCCACCGTTCCGTGATGAAATCGGCAGGCTTCAGCGTGGGAAGTTCGATGCCGTTCGGAATATACGTCGTCTCGCGGTGATATTTGTCAAAAAAATATTTCTGATTATTCTTGGACAGGACGATGATTTCATCTGCGTATTTCACCGCCCGCTTTTCGGCCGTGCGCAATACTTTGGATGCGAACCCGCCCCATTTTCCGCGTTGCCAGTCAAGGCCGTGAACGGTCACGACAATCTTATATTTACGCTTGTTTCGCCGCGGCAACAGGTTGAGAAAATAGCAGGGACCCTCCGCATGAAAATGCAGGACGTCAAATTCCCCTTTTTTTGCCATTTTTCTCACTTTCAAAGTGGCAAAAAAGGCATAAATAATGGCATCAAACGCCTTTTTGTTGATCGTGAATATTTCTTTGATTTTACAGCCCTTATATTCCTTTAACGGCTGTTCCCCCTTCGCGTGTTTTCTCTTGCGGTTAAAGAGCGTGAGTTCGTGCCCCTGCGCCGCCATGCGCGTGGAAAGTTCTTCAACGACGATCTCCACGCCGCCTTCGCGCGACGGGACGGTCTTTTGCCCGATCATTGCAATTTTCATTGGATTCTCTTCCTTGTATCGATTGGCGCGCCCCCGCGCCGTTCCCATATTTTTCTCAATGCGCCGCGTTTTTAAAACAGGCGTTGCTTTTTTCAATCGACCGATCATTCTCCGCTGCGGTCAAACACGACCATATACGCACCTTTGAATATAATTTTCAGATCCAGCCAAAGACTGCGGTTATCGATATATTCGAGGTCCAGCCGCACCCACTCGTCAAAAGAAAGCGCATTACGGTTCTTCTGTATCTGCCAAAGGCACAAAAGCCCGCCCTTGACGTCCAAACGGTGCATCTGGTATTCATTATACTGCGCCACTTCCTTGGGCAACGGCGGGCGCGGCCCGACAACGCTCATCTTTCCCGTAAAAATGGAAACAAGCTGGGGTAGTTCGTCCAGCGACAATTTCCTGTATACCCGACCGATTTTTGTGATGCGCGGGTCGTTCTTCATCTTGAATGCGGGGCCGTCCGCCTCATTCTTCCCCTCCGCGATGAGCTGATCTTTCATCTTATCGGCATCGGGGCACATCGTCCTGATCTTATAAAATTTAAAAATTTTCCCGTCTTTGCCCACGCGTTCGGACACATAAATCGGATTATGGAAATCCTCCAGCCACTTGACGAGCAACAAAATGCCGATCAGGGGCGAAAGTACGACGAGCGCCACACCCGACGATACGATGTCAAACGCGCGCTTGAAAAAGCTATAGAAAAACAGCGCGGCCTTACTGCGCTTGCGCGGCAGATAAACGGGGAGCGATACGGCCTCCCTTCCCGCCGCTGCGACCGCCGCACGGGCGGTGCCTGCCACGGCCGCCTCCTCCTTGATCGATTCAATCTCCTCGGAGGAAAGCGGTGCCGCCTCCGCGGCGGCGGAGATCTCTTCCTTTGCCGTTTCGCCGATGTCTTGTTGTATATTTTGTTCTGTTTCCGTCGACTCGGCCAGAGCCTTGTCAACTTCTTCGGATATATCCATATCCGTTTTCTCTCTCGTATTCTCCATTTCCCTTTCTCCGTTGTGTTTCCCTTCAAGCGACGCATTGACAATAAAAATTCATCGGCGTAACAGCAAACCCGACGCCGATGACACAATAAAAACTCGTCTTTATCCCCAGATGCACAAAACCATGCCGTCTTTTGCCGCTTTTGAAAATCAAATGTGGTTGTTCTTCGGTATTTTGGTGTTCCTTGCCAACGGGCGTTCCCCCGATTGACCTCAACGGCGCCCATGCCGTTTTTATGAACGAATCTGTATTTCGCAACAATTATAGCACGCACACGCGCATAAAGTCAAGTATCTGGGGGTAAAAAATGCCCCATACCCCAAAAAAGCGACAAAAAACGAGCCCGATCGATTCAAAAAAGCCTTTTTTGGGAACCTTCCCAAAAGACAGGAAAACGAAAAACGGTCTGTTTTCCGGACATGCCCCGCCCCTTTTTCTCTTCCTTGTTCGGTTTACTCCGTTCTTTTTGATTCGGGTTGCACACAAAAAAATAAATTCTCTCCCGATCGCACGCTGTCCGGCAAATCTTTTCGCGCCGGACAGCCGTATTTTTGCCCGTGCCGCTTGCGTGCCGCCCGTGTCAAAGGTCGCCGCTCCGCCTGACGGCCTTTTCAAGGCCGTTTCCGTCCGTTCATCTCGCTCCGCACGCCTTCCCGATGAAGGCCGTTTGTTCTTAAAACACAAAACAGGTGCCGACCATGTCCGAATCTAACGGGTAAAAACAGAAGACAACAAGCGCGGAGACCGCATGCGGTCTCCGCGCTTATGTTTCAACGTAAAAAAGATTTTCCGGTCTGACCTCCCCCCTCTCCCCGCGCCTTTGGCTCGGAAATTTCGTCCCGAAATTTTTTCGGGCAAAAGTTGTCTTGACACAAAAAATTTGCCGTGATATAATTTCAATGCTTGACAAGGAGGTTTTTTATGAGCAGAACCATCACGGTGAGAGGAACGGGAAAAGTCACGGCTGTGGCCGATGAAGTCATTCTTTTCCTTGTGTTGACGGCACGGGACAAAGATTATGCGTCCGCCGCGCAAAAGGCGGACGAACAGACCGAAGCATTGCAAAACGCCGTACGGCGGGCGGGATTTGCGCCTTCCGAACTGAAAACGGTCGATTTCAACGTGCGGGTGGAATATGAAAACGTGCGCGACGAGACGGGCGTTTACCGCAATGTGCGCAAGGGATTTGCCTGCGAACGTCGGCTCAAACTGGAGTTCGGAGCGGAACCCGCCCGACTGAAAGAAACATTGCAATCCCTCGCCGCTTGCGAGGCACAGCCCGAACTGTCCCTTTCGTTTTCCGTTCGGGACCGGAACGGATTGCAGGAACGCGCTTTGCGCGCGGCGGCCGAAAATGCCGGGGCGCGGGCACGGGTATTGTGCGACGCCGCGGGCGTAAAACTCGGCGCGCTTTTGGAAATCCGCCACGAAGAGGATCAAAACATTCCTTTATCCCCTTCCCGCATCGCCGCGGCCGATGCGCGGACGCTCGCCGCAACGCCTTTCGCGGCGGACATCAACCCCGACGACATTGTCGTCCGATCCGCGGCCGTTTTTACGTGGGAGATCGAATAATGCGTAAATACTGCCACAGGCGTCCCAACGTCACCTCAACCCGCCTGCCGCACACAGGCAAGCGCTATTTATTGTTTCTTGTTCCGATTTGATTCCAACCATTCCTCAAACGGGTCATACTATTCTACCATACTGATTGGTGCGGAAGTCAAATCTTCCGTTTCTTGATGTTAAATACACGTCCGTACCGCTTGCTTGTTCCCCTACGGTTCGCTTACTCGTGTACGGTTGCGCGCTTTACATACAGTTTTGTGCAAAGGAGCTTTTGGGGTGTAGCAAATGGCAGATTAAAAGCCAAAACTATTTACCGCCGGAATAACCGTTGGATTTTGAAAGGGATTTGCTTTATACAAATTCCTTTCTTTTTTTGAACAAAAGGGCGGCCCGATATTGCACGAACTCGCCCTTTGCTTATGATTCCTTATTATTTCCGCCGCGTGCAAGAAGTTGCATGAAACGGCATGACCATTTGTTCCTCTTATTTACCGCTCTTTCTTTTCCTCAATTCACCGACGGAGATCCATGCCACGCTCGCCGCCAGACCGACACCCAGAACGACGTTGATCGTCGTGAGCAGGATCTGCCACCAAGGCGTGACCGTCACCATATTCGAACCCACGGCAACGCCGTTCATGGCATTGGACTGTACGACCGTATAGAGAATGCGGTGCACCGATTCACGCAACGCCCACGCGACGTCGGCATGCCCCGTTTGGCTGGCCGCCATGTCCGAAGCGGGACGCTGTCCGTCGATGAGATTGGTGCCCGCCACGAGCATGGCCGGCAGATTCATGTAAGGGCTGGCATCGCCCGACCACATATCGGTGACGGCAATGCCCGTCATGCCGCACTCTTCGCGCAGGAAACCTGTCATCAGGCCTTCCTGCATGGAGCTCCAATACAGTCCCATGCGGTTGAATGCCGTCATGACGCCGCTCGCGCCCTTGAGCGTGACCGTCTTGCCCTCATATTCAAACTCCGTTCCGTCGATCGTGATCGGCAACTCAAACGCACGCATATAGATTTCGCGCACGGCTTGTTCGTTCGCCCAGGTGCAGATACCGCGGCGTTGATCCTCCTGATCGTTCAGGCCGATATGCTTGTTATACACGTACAGTCCGTTGGCTTCCATGCCCGCGCATTCATAGGCACAAATCATGCCGCTGAGATAACCGTCTTCGGCGTAATATTCAAAATTTCTGCCCGAGTACGGCGTGCGATGGATGTTCGAGCCGGGGCCGTAAAGGCCGTTGTAGCCTGCCCAGAGCGCGTCTTCTCCGATCATGTCGCCGACTTTGTACATCAGTTCCAGATTGCAGGTCGCAGCCAGAATTCCGCCCGCCGGATAGCACATGGGTCTGGATTGACGGAGAGGATCCTTGGTATCGTTCGCCAATCCGCCCTTTCCATAATAATAGGGTTCGGTCAGTCCGGACGGGCCGTTGTGGTCGACGGTCGCGGCTTTGTCAATGGAGCCGACCTGGCCCGTCGTGCGCATGCCGTACCGCACCAATTCGACCTGTTCGTCCCATGTCAGCTGATCGAGGATCTCTTCCCACATCGGGTCGTCGTAAGGACGCAGGTTGCCCTCTTCGTCTGCGCGCAGAGCGATGAGTTTATGCGCCGTTTCGGTGGAACCGTAAGTAGGATACTCTCCGTTGTCGGCGGGCAACTTGGTTTCGCCCTGTCTGCCGAGCGCGTTCATGTCCGTCTGCAGCTGTGTGCTCCAAGGCAGAACGACGTGATCGTCGACGTTTGCGGGCATGGTACCCGTCCAATCGTTTCTGGTCATGTATTCGACGGTGGTCGATCCCTTGTTTTCATATTTGTTCCAATCGGCAAAAGCGAACTGATTGGTGATTTCGTTGCCCGTCGCCGCGGAAGTGGAATATTTCTCGTTGTCCTGACTCAGAGATATGACGTCTCCAACCATGGACGCATCGCCTTCGGCATCCATTCTGCCGTCCGTCGTGTCGGGGGAATATCCCTTCTTGGCAAGAATGTTGTTGACCGCATCGTGCGCATCCGCGCCGACGGTCAGATAGTAATCCCCTTCCGCAATGACATACGTCCCCGCGCCTTCGGCGTCATAGGCCGCAAACTGTCTTTGCGCAACTTCGATCGTCACGCGCTCCGTTTCGTTGACTTCCAGAGGTTCGGTTTTATCGAATCCGACCAACTCCACCGAGGACGCCTCGACGCCGTTTTCGACGTTATAATCCCCGTAAGGCTTCTGCAGATATACCTGCACGGTTTCTTTGCCCGTATACGGCCCGTTGTTGGTGACGTCGACGGAGAGAATGTAGGTAGGCTCTTCCGCCGTACCGCCCTCTTCGACGGTCAGATTGGAATAAGAAAAGTCGGAATAAGACAGGCCGTGACCGAACGGATAGGAAACGACTTCGGCGTAGTCATAATTGCCCGCCTTTGCCGTGCCGCCCGTGACATAGTCTTCATATCTCGTCTCGGTATAACGGTAACCGACATAAATGCCTTCCTGATAGACCACATAGGATTTGTCCATAAGTCCGAGCTCGGAAGGTGCGCCCTCATAGGTATACACGCCGAAATTGGCGAGCGAGGGATTCTGCGCGTGATCGGCCCAGAAGGTGTCGGGCAGGCTGCCGGAAGGATTGACGTTGCCCGCCAGAATCTCCGCCACGGCGTACAGCCCCGTCTGACCGGGCGTGCCGATCCAGAGCGCGGCATCGATGCCGTAAGAAGCATCGTCGAGAAAATCCGCTTCGATCTGATTGGTCGTGTTGAGAAGAACGACGATTTTTTCGATGTTTCCCGCATCCTTTTCGGCTTTCAATCCCGACAGCAGAACCTTTTCCTTGGGGGAAAGTTTGAGATAATCGCCGTCGGTGTTGTCGCCCGCGCTGCCGTTTGCGTCATCCATCTGACTCAGCGAGCGGCCATAGCGAGGCATATCCGACCCCTCGCCGCCGACGCGGGAAAGCACGACGATCGCCGCATCGCCGTATTGTTGATATGTGGTGCCCAATGCGGCGTCCACTTCGTTCCAGGGGGCTTCGCCCATGACCTTGATGCCCGTGACGCCCGCACCCGTGGAACCCATCACGCGTTTATATTGCGTCTGTGCGGCGTACCAATCCCAAAGGGAAGCGTTGACTTCAAAGAGTCCGTTGCGTTCAAAGGCACTCTTGAAGGTAGGCGCTTTCGAGGTGTCCACCGCACCGGAACCTGTACCGCCATAGACGGGATCGACGGCACCCATGCCAAAGAACGATACCTTTCGGCTCCCCTCTTTGAGCGGGAGAGCCGCCTCGCCGTTCACCGTGCTGTTGCGCAGGAGTACGACGCCTTCGCCCATCACCTCTTCCCCGAGTGCCTGACCCGCGGAAATGAGGTCGGAGAGATTGTTATAGCTGCTCTTGAAATATTCGGAATCGACATTCTCGTCCCCGCCTTCGTAATAAGAAGTTTCTATATTCAGCGCGGCATTGATCTGCACGGGGTTTTCATTGGCGATCACCGTGCCTGCAAGCAGGATGCAGAGCAGGATCGCTGTGGCGGAGACCGCCGCCTTTTTGCCCGCACGGAAGGAAGCTTTCAGCGGAAGGCTCAGGCAAAACGCCGCAACGTTGACGGCCAGGCCGATCACATAGAGCGCCGTGATGATGAAGAACGAGGGGGTAAACGTGGAGTCGATGCCCACCATCGCGGCCGAAACGTACATATAGATGGCATAGATATACAAGCCGAACGAAATCAGGTGAAAAATACTGTTGACGGCGGCGGCAAACCCGTCCGCCTTCACGGCAATCAGGACAACCGATCCGATGACGCCGACCAGCAACAGAATGAAGGCGGGCCAAGACATATTGTCCGACGTCCCGTCGCCGCCGCCGCTGAAAATAACATAGACGACGGCCAGCACGAGGGAAAGCAACGTGCCCGCAAGGGTAACATAGAAGCCCGGTTTTTTACCGGCAAAATATCCCTTTATATCCATGGATAATTCTCCCTATTTTGATTGTTGATAAAAATAAACACGGCGTCGCAAACGGCGCCGTGTTTGCGCTTTCGGACCTTTATGCGATGGTGAACGTCTTCGCCGTCGTATCGACCGTAACGCTCATATCGGTGAAGTCGGAACTTTCGACAAAATAAAGCGTGTTGAAGTAGTAGAAGAATCTGTTGGGGTACATCAGGTTATCGGCATCCGCCGCGTCGACGTCAAGCGCCGCATAGTCGCCGCCAAAATGCAGGAAGTTCGCGCCTGCGGGGGCGATGACAAATTTACCCGAGAGGTGCGTGGGTTTTTTGAGCGTAACGCTGCCCTCTTTCGCCTCATAGCTGCCCTCAAAGACAAGTTTCATTTCGGGCACTTCGCCGTCCGCAAAACCGAGGGTCGTCAGCATGGCACTCTCTTCGTCCGCCGCGATCTCTTTGGTCAGCGTGTAGGTGTTGTCCTCTTTGAGTACGATCGTTGCTTTATAATAATCTTCCACGCCGCCTTCGGTCAGGAATTCACCGTCCTCGGCAATGCCGGGATTGAGCCACTGGAAGATGGCAGAGGTCTGCGGAGCCTGCGAGTTGCTCGGACCGTGCGCGGGGAAATAGTCCTGCACGGCTTTCACGCTGTAATATTCCCCGGAGGAAAGGCTGACGCTATACGTTCCGGCGAGGCTGTTGCCCGCATTGGGATCGGCGCACGCCGCAAGCGCGAGACTGGAAACGACCATGGCGGCAAGCGCCAAGAATGCTACGATTTTCTTTTTCATGACAAAACTCCTTCTATAAAAGATTCCGCCGAAAGGATTTCGACGGGCTTATCATACCGCCCGCCGCCGCAAAATACAATACCCGCGGCAAAATATGTTGTTTTCCGCTCGCAAACGAGTTTCCCTCATCGTCCGATCGGAAACGTTCGCGCGCGGCCGATCATGCAGCGGAGTAAACTCTCTGTACAAAATGATAGAGATCGAGCAAGGCCGAGTCATAGAAATGTCCGCCCTTGGGCTTGTTATAAAAAGTATAATTTCCCCCTTCCGTGAATACTTCGGAGAGATCCGAAAGGACCATTTCATGCATGGCCTTTAAGGCTTTGGCATGAGACACGTCCGCATCTCCCGATCCGAGGTAGAAAAAGTCAAAGCCGCAACCGGGGTTGTCTGCCAATGCCTTGGCAATGCTTTCCTTTGAAATGTCTTCGCACCCGTGAAAACAACCGAAAGAGGAAAAGACGTCGAGCATATTGTTCATGGCATATCCGCTGGTATAGCGTCCGCCTTTCGAAAACCCCGCAATGGCCCTGTGTGCGCGGCTGGCTTTTAATCCCGCCTCGGAGGTATCCCCCGCCGCATATGTAGAATATCTCGATTCCACCAACGGGATGATGTCTTCCCGCAATTCCTTTTCAAACGTCGTCAACCAGAACTGTGTTTCTTCCAGCGTGCTTCCGTATGCCTTTTCGTCGACCGTCGCCGCATTATAACTCGGCGTTACCACGATGAACGGATCGCATTTGCCCTCGGCAATCAGATTGTCCAAAACGTTCTTTGTATAATTGATTTCAATGGCATTGCTCGCACCGACGACCTTGCGGTAAAAGGAAGAAACGGCCTTTTGAGAATAGAACCAATAATCCGTCGTTTCATTGGACCCGTGCAAGAGATAGAGAATGTCATACTGTTTCTCGGCGGTATAGCCGTACGGCAGATAGACATACAGTTTTTTCTCTTCAAATCTCGTGCCGGGGGCTTCGCCCTCTTTTTCTTCCACGGCATACATCTCCACGGTGTACGTCAGCGTTTCCACGTTGCCCGGCGTGGCACAATCGTCATAATATTGCATGAGTTCCAGATAGGGCTGCGCCAACGGGTCTTCCTGCGGGTCGTACGCATCGCCGTCGGACGTACTGCCGGAAGGCGCGGACGAAGATCCTTGCGTATCACCCGAATTCTGCGTGGGGGCACAGGCCGCAAAAAACGCAAGCAACATGAGCAGCAGTGCAAGAGTGAGAACTATTTTCTTTTTCATGGTAATTCCTCCTTGTCGGGAATTATGCAAGAGTATTCCCCGACGCTTTTGAGTATACCCTTTTCGCAAAACGATACAAGTGCCGCGGCAAGATATATCATTTCCCGCTCGCAAACGCTTTCAAAGCACCGCCCCGCCGCCCGTCGGGTTTCGACCCGACGGGCGGCGGGACGCAAGGATACAGGCAAAAAATGATTAAACCGGAAAAGATAACAATAAAAAACAAAAAAACGCAAAAGAAAAAGAAAGACGTTCAGTCTTTCTTTCCCTTTTGCGGCAGCAGTGCGCTGACGATGAATTGATTGTCCCTGACCATGACCGACAAACTTCCGCCATACCGTTCGACGATCTTGCGGATGGACTTTACGCCGAATCCATGATAACCGTTATCCCCTTTGGTGGTCTGCGGCAACCCGTTGACAAAGCGCAGCGGCTCACCTTCGTAATAGTTGCGCACGCTCACGCTCAGCAGGTTGCCCACAGCGGTAACCGACAATTTGATCACGCGCTTTTCGGGCTGCAAAGTCATGACGTATTCAATGGCGTTGTCCAGCGCGTTGCCGAAGAGAGAATAGACATCGGGAACATCCATAAACCCGAGTTTTTCCCCGTCGGCTATGACCGACAGCTGGATCTGATTTTTGCTGCAGTACATATTTTTATCGGTCAGCACGGTGTCCAACGCTTCGCACCCCGTTTGCACTACGGAATCGTAAAAGGATATCGATTCGGTCAGCTTCGCGATATACCCTCCGTCGATCTGTTTATGATTCTTCAATTCCAGCAACTGATGTTTGAGGTCGTGACACTTGAGATTGATGATGTCGATATTTTCTTTCGTAAACTCGTATTGTTTGAGTTTCAGCTCGTTCATATGCAGGATGGCGTCGTTTTCCCTCTTCTGCGCCGCGCTCCTGCCGATGAGAAATTGAGCGAGCAGAACGGTGAAACAGCAGACAATATCGCAAATGCTCATGAGTATAAACGACACGGGATTCTCATTGGCGTATCCCGAATTGAGACTCCTGATCGATACCGCAACGATGACGATCGCCAAAAACAGTGCGATCGTTGTACGGGAATTCGCCGCAGAAATTTCCACCGTTTCACGGATGCTTTTTGCAAAAATCAAATAGACGATGATATACGTCACCGCATAACATCCGAACCAGACCGAAAAATTCAGCAGGGTGACGGGATCCTGCGAGATAAATTTTGTCGCCGGCCAAACGAGACCGCATATATTGGTCATCAGCGTGCCGATGTTCTGCATCGCATAAGCGGCAACGTTCCCGAACAAAATGATCCCCGGCCGCTCGTCAAAGCAAAGAAAGGTTACCGCAATGTTCAGTCCGAACAGAATGTAATGCACGATGAGATTGATGATCGGATAGATGAACTTGGAATATGTCCCCGCCTGATACATCTGCCACATGATCTGATAAGTCGTCCAGCCGATCAGGACCGATACCCCGAGACTGACCGCCACCGAACCGAGGACGCGCAATATAAAATGCCGACGCCGACGGTAACCGTACATGAACAGCGCATCCGCCACCAACAGCCAGAACATGATGGCAAAGCGCATAAATGTCAGCATAAACTCCCTGCTCATTCGTCCGACACCCCCGCACCCTCTATGTATCGGTGCAATGCCGACAAAAAGGCCTTTTTGCGCGGTCTGCTGATTTTCAGCCGATCCCCGTCCGCGCCCACGACGACAAAATTCCCCTCGATGGAACGCACGTGCCGCAGATTGACCAACCAGCTCACGCCGCATTTGCAGAAAGACTCCTGCGGCAAAACCTTCTCCGCATCGGGCATACTGCCCCAGACGTCCGTCACCCCTTCGTCCGTGTGATAGAGCAGGCGGTGCTTGTGCACCTCTACATAATAGATGGAATCGAAAGAAATGCGGCGGGCACCCTGCATATTCTTCACCACGATGCAGCCCTCCCGCAACGTGCTTACCCGCGCAACGACCCGATTGAGGGTCATTGCCATAGATTCATAAGAATAAGGTTTCACCAGATAATCGAGGGCGGACGCTTCGTACCCGCGGATGGCATATTGCGCCAGACTGGTGATGAATACGATGGGCACCAGCGGATCGACTTCACGCAGTTTCATGGCACCGTCCATACCGTTCAGGTACGGTAAATCTATATCCATAAAAATACAGTCGAATTCGGGTTTATATGCAAAAAGAAAAAATACGGCATCCGAAAAGACCGTCGTTTCAAACTCCACGCCGCGCTCTTGTTCATATCTCTTCAGGTGTTCGCACAACCTCTTTGCCGCCTCGGCATCATCCTCCACGATCGCCGTTTTCATCTTTCGCATATCCCCCCTCCTTATGCGCAATGCCTTGAATCTTTCGCCTTGCGCTATTATAACAAAAAATGTCGTGACTGTCAATATCACGACATTTTTTGTCGTTTTCAACTCGCAAAATGCTAACCCCCGAGATATTCGCCGAGCGCGGCCATAAAGGCCTTATACCGCGTCCGCCCGATCCGCAATCGGTCTCCCGCGACTTGCACCTCTCCGTCGGAGACATTCTCAACGTATCGCAGATTGACGAGATAACTCTTACTGCATCGCACAAAACCGCATCCCGCGAGCGCTCGCTCGGGCTTTCCCAGCGTCGCCCATTCCGTTACGTTTTCCCCTCCCGTATGGTACACGAGAAAATGACCGAACACCTCGACATATGCGATTTCCGAAGAGTCCAGGCAGACTTCCCCCTCCGCCGTGTTCACGGAAATACGAACCCGACGACGCCGCTCGAGCAGGCGCATCGCATTGTCCATGGCGGCAAAAAACGGCACTTTCTGCACGGGCTTCAACAGATAATCGAGCGCGCCGACCGCATAGCCGTATGCCGCCAGACGGGCGATGCCCGTAATAAAAATAATGATAACCTCCGAATCGCGGGCGCGAACCCGACGCATGGCGGTCATTCCGTCCGTACCCAGCAATTCAATGTCCGCAATCAGAACGTCGCATCCGCCGCGATACGCCGAAAGGAACGCGTCTGCACTGGTATATTCCGACACGGAAAATTTCCTGCCGCGCTCCTTTTCATATAGTGCAAGCATTTCGCGCAACTTTTCCGCCGCCTGCTTCTGATCTTCGATGAAGGAAAGATTTATCATACCGACAGTATACCGCAAATAATTTTTTCTTTCAATCCCCGCGGCAATTTTTGTCGTTTTTCCCGCATAAGCGCCGCATTACGCTCTGTTGCGAGGATTTCATTCCAACAGAAGCAGCCCCCCCCGAAAAGCGGTAAAAAGACATTACAATAAATATCCCGTCGGCTCAGCCCGTGGTTTTTTGCAAAACACACCCTGTCTCTCTTCAATGTATTTTTCCGGGCATGACAAAAAAATTCCGACAGTTTTGTCGGAATTTTTTTCTTTTATACTCTGAAAAAATCTGCGTCAGATGCGCGCAACGCCCGTACGACGTGCCGCGGCCTTGACGGCTTCGGCAACCGCATCCTTGACCTTTGGATTGAAGGAGTCGGGAATGATGTAGTCGGGACGGAGTTCGTTTTCGGGGATGACGTTCGCAATGGCTTCCGCCGCGGCGATCTTCATCTCGTCGTTGATGTCGCTGGCGCGCACGTCCAAAGCGCCGCGGAAAATGCCGGGGAACGCGAGAACGTTGTTGATCTGGTTGGGGAAGTCACTGCGACCCGTGCCGACGATCTTCGCACCCGCCGCGATTGCTTCGTCGGGCATGATTTCGGGAACGGGATTGGCCATCGCAAAGATAATGGGATCGACGTTCATCGTCTTGACCATTTCCTTGGTCAAGCTGCCGGGAGCGGAAACACCGATGAATACGTCCGCCCCGACGACGACGTCGGCCAGAGAACCCGCTTTCTTTTCGAGGTTGGAGATCTTTGCCATTTCCTGTTTGATCTCGTTCAGTCCCTCTCTGCCGTCATAAATGGCGCCCTTACGGTCGCAAAGAATGACTTTCTTCAATCCCTTGCTCATCAGCAGTTTGGTGATGGCGATGCCCGCCGCGCCGGAACCGTTGACAACGACGGAAATATCGTCGATCTTCTTGCCCGTCAGCTTCAATGCATTGAGCATGGCGGCCATCGTAACGACGGCGGTACCGTGCTGATCGTCATGGAATATGGGAATGTCGCAGACCTCCTTGAGTCTCTTTTCGATCTCAAAGCAACGAGGCGCGGAGATGTCTTCCAGGTTGACCCCGCCGAAACTGCCCGCAAGCAGTTGCACGGTCTTGACGATTTCGTCCACGTTTTTGGAGCGCACGCAGAGCGGGAAGGCGTCCACGTCGCCGAATGTCTTGAACAGAGCGCATTTACCTTCCATAACGGGCATACCCGCTTCGGGGCCGATGTCGCCCAAGCCGAGCACGGCCGTGCCGTCCGTGATGACGGCAACGAGGTTGGCACGGCGGGTGTACAGGTACGAAAGATCGACGTTCTCGGAGATCTTCAGGCAAGGTTCGGCGACGCCGGGCGTATACGCCACGGCCAATTCGTCGCGGTTGGTGATGGGAGCACGGGTAACGACTTCGATCTTACCCTGCCACTTTTCGTGCTGTTTCAGCGCAAATTCTTTCTTATCCATGGTTATATTTTCTCCTGCAAATTAAATTTTCAAATGATCGATAAACTCACGGAGCTGTTTGGCAGAATACTGCAATTTTGCCATCTCTTCCTCCGTAAAGTCATAGAGAAGATGCTGGGAAACGCCTTCTGCGCCGACAAAAGCGGGCACGCTGATGCTGACGTCCTTGATGCCGTAATAGTCTTCCAGATAGGAAGTGACGCTGAAAATGCTGTGTTTGTCTTTGAGCACGGTGTTGGCCAGTTCCGCAACGACAGCAGCAATGGCATAGTTGGTGACGCCCTTCTTTTTGATAACCTTCGCACCGGAAGTGACGACTTCCTGCACGAGAGCGTCTTTATCGATGGTAATGCCGCGTTTGGCGAGATAGGAATCAAAGCGCATACCGGAAACATGTACGGAGCTCCAAACGGCGAACTGCGTTTCGCCGTGTTCACCCGCCATAAAACCGTGGACGTTGCGGATATCTCCGCCGATCTTGGTGCTCAAGAGGTAACGGAAACGCGCACTGTCGAGGACAGCACCCGTACCGAATACCCGTCCCGCGGGCAAACCGCTTTCCTTTTGAATGACATAGGTGAGAATATCCACGGGGTTGGAAACGACCATGATAACGCCGTCCGTGTAATATTTCATGATGTTGGAACAGACGTCACGGATGATGCCGATATTCTTGGAGGCAAGATCAAGACGGGTTTCGCCCGGCTTGCGGCCCAAGCCCGCGGTGATGATGATGAGGTCGCTGTCGGCGATATCCTGCTCATAAGAACCGCAGTGGATATTGATGGAACCCATCGTCACCAGTCCGTGACTGATGTCCAGGGCTTCCCCGTCCGCCTTTTCGGTGTTCACGTCAATGATGGCAATTTCGCTTGCAATGCGCTGTGTCGCGATCGAGAAAGCAACTGCCGCGCCGACCATGCCGGCGCCGATAATACTGATTTTTGAGTGTTTCTTTTCCATAGTCCTGTCCTTTCTTCTTGCTCCATGTGTGATATTTTTTCGGATTTCTCATCCATTGTATATTATATCACAAACCGTCAAAATTTTGCAAAGGTTTTCAAGGGATATAGTAAAAATTTATCAATATAAAATTTATATCCCCTTTCAAAGTCTCTCCAAGCCGATGTCACGACCTTGTGCGACATTACTAAGCGGGATGGGGCAGAACAATCTATGGAGAACTTTTTCCGCATTTTGCTTTGTTTTTATTTTTTTATCTTGTGACTGTTGACAGAAACGGGAAAATACGTTATAATATGCAATATATTATGTATTTCACCGAGGAAAAACAGTATGAAAAAATCCAAAAAAAGACAACTGATCATGAACATGCTCTTCCAGGCGGTCAATTTATGGCAACAGCGCAACACCAAAGAATCGGAAGACGGACTGACGCTGCGGCAATTCATGTTGCTTTCCGCACTCAAAGAGAATGAAAAACAAAAAATCAATCTGTCCGCCCTTGCGGAATCGTTCGGAGGAAGTCGGCAAAACGCGCGGCAGCTCGCGACGGTGCTTGCCCGAAAGGGATTCATCCGACTCGAACAGTCGGAATCGGACAAGCGCGAAATGCTCATCTCCCTGACCGAAAAAGGGCAAGCCTGCTTTGACGAAAACGGGGGCGCGGAAGAAGAATTGATCCGCCCCGTATTTGCGGGCATCGGAGAAAAAACGCTTGACGGCGCGATGGAATGCCTGGAAAGCATGATTGAAAATCTCGGCGGAACGCCTGTCTCCTCCGATTAAACCGCCGTCGGCGGTCGCCCTTACCCCTTTTGCTGCCCTCCCGAAGACGCTCGTTTTCCGACTGAATTTTCAGCCGTATTTCAAATTCACAATTATCGGCAAACGAGGCGTGCGGCATTTCCTCTCATGTATTGTCCGCACCCTGTCTGCGGGACGGAAAATGCAACGCTCCCACTCCCTTCGGACGGACGCAACATTGCGATTGCGGCCGTCTTTTTCTTTATACCCCCGCGGGCGGGCCACAGGCGCGGAAGAAGATTTGCCGATACATAAAAAGGATCTCTTCCTTTTTATGATCGTTTCCTGCCGCATTCAACAGGCTAAAACCTTTCTATTCTTATTTTTTCTTGTAGAAATCGGGAAGTTTGAAAATATCTTTAAATTTTATCGCCGCCAAATAAAGAGTTGTCCCTCCCGTTTCCCTGTTCAGATATATTTCCAATCTTCCCGGATAAGTTCCGCCAAAAGAACATGAACTCATTAAATAATTCCAAAAACCGGGCTTTTCATATTCGATTCTGTCTATATCCTCCGTACGCACAACAATTATTTGATTTTTTCTTTCGATTTCAATCCTGTCCGAATAAAAGATCATCCGCGGATAAATAAACTTCTTTTTTATTTCAAATCCTTCCACTATTTCCCCTCCTTTAGCCGAAAGCAATGCCCGGCAATTATCCGGCAATGCAATCCACAAAAAATCGTCAAGGTGAAAGATATAATAAATCCAAAATCCTTTTTGCAAGTATCCGTTGTCTTTTCCAAAAGGGATGATACCGAAATCCTTCCAGCGTCCATATCGATTCGTCAAAGGCGTCCCCGCCCTTTGATACTCTGTCAAAATTCGCAACAATCAAGTTGAAAACATGAAAGATCTCAAAAGATATCTTTTTTTTCTTAAACAGTTCCGTCACGCAACCGATCAAAGGCTCCCCCCATTCATTTGCGATATCTTCGGTCAGATAATCCCCCAAATGTTCCATCAAGCGTCGGTCTGTTTCCCGATCGGTTAAAGACAACGTCTGCAACGTTTCAAAAAGAATTTTGAATGTCACATCATCATATTTATCACAATTATATCTGATCATACAACGACCTTCCGTCAACCGTCTGCCTGTCGCTTTCCCGACACCCGCCTCGTTCGGGCGGACATATTTTTTGCGACATTTTTTGTCTTACTTATATTCCGACATATTTTCAACGCCCGTCAACCCGGCCCGCACAAATCAAGCCGTCATGCTTGCGCAGAAAAAATTATAATATTTCCCGAAGCTCCATGCGCTTCTGTTTCTTTCAAAAAGATACGGCAACCAACGCTCTCTTCACATCGGCTTTGTTTGCCCTGTCTGTCCGCGGCGGCGTCAGACATCGGCAGGCAGGGCATCTGTTTTCTCGCGGAAGGTCCAGAAACACGGCGAGAAAAAACATTCCCATTCGATCCCGTTTTGACGCAAATACTCGTCAAAACGGCGCGTGACATCCCCGGATATTCCGCCCTGAAGATACTCTTTCCATGCGTCATCAACGGCATGAAACGCCCGCGCCTGCACCCCGACATCCAGCCCCAAAGCCTCGGCAACGCCGGACCATTTCGTTAAGAGCTCTTTCAAGAAAGGCGCCTCTTCATCGTCCAACAGCCCCAACGGAAGTTCATGAACGATATACGAAAGACTGTTCGTCATTTTATCGAACCAAAAGCGCCTTAAAGAATCATCGCACGGAGCCCGCCGACAAAGCTCTTCCGAAAGAGCAAGTAAAGTGATGTCCTCCTGCTCGCAGAAGGAAGAAAAACATTCCGCTGTAAATCCCTCGCCGAAAGGGTTCGCGCATAAAAAGGAAAACAGCTCCGTCGCGCCGCTTGAAAACTCTTCCCGCAAACACGGGAGCATAATCTTTCTTGCAAACGGAACTCCATAGGAAAGACGGGGATATTCTTTAAAAAATGCCGACACCTCCCGTGCGACGGGCAACGGCTCGTCTTCCCGCATCGCCCATTGACAAAGGCAATCGTGTCGCTTTTTTCGTTGCTCCCGAAGAGAACCGGAAAAAGTCGTCTGAATATCCAGATATTCCTGTAAATATTTATTCATATCCCCTCCCTCGCGCCATAAAAAATTTGACCGTCTCCTTTCTCACGCCATACGGCCCGCCCGATTTCTTTCGATCGGGAACCCCCGCGCCCGCAGAATAACAATGTCCGTTCCCGACGATAAAAAAACGAACGGCGCAAGTCCTTTTGGAAAATCCGGAAAACGTTGCGCTTCTTCCCGGCCGTCCGTGTCAGGCGCTCTCCCTATTTTATATAATTTGCGGTTTTATTTCCGTAATCATGAAACCAAAAGCGTTTTATACATCGTCAAAGACATAACTTTCCGAGAACAAAAAGGCGATCTTCTTTGCTGATTTACAATCCAAATGCAATTTTTAATTGGATAAGCTAAAAGTGCTAAAAAACGCTCAATTACAGCAGTTTTATCGCAAAAAACAGAAAAACACCTATTGCTGTCCAACCACTGGGGTTCGGATTGCAATAGGTGTATCACATGGTGCGGACGAAGGGACTCGAACCCGAATGAGTGTTCCTAAAAAGCACAATATGTTGATATTTTAATATTTTATATGCACTATATATTGTACTTTTCAAGTTTCTCTCCCCAATCATTCCCCAAACAATATTTGCAATATAAAATACGATTTACAATCAAAAATCAAGCAGCCGAAATTCTTTAAGAGGAAGGAGTTACACCCCTTCCTCTTTTTTCATTTCTTCTTCTTTCTTATTAGAATCCAAATGACTCAACGCCCTTATCGCCAAATCTATATTCTTATTAAAAAACTTCTCTACATAATGTGCTAAATCGTATACCTTATCATTATCTTTAACATAACCGGAATCAACCAAAAAAGTATATGTTCCAATATCTATTTCTTTTGGTAA
>CALWCO010000019.1 GCA_944376455.1 uncultured Clostridia bacterium | reverse complement strand
CACGCCTTATAATGCGGTTTTACGTCGTGCCGTTTGGCGAGCGCCTTGTCAAAATTCTTTTTGTAGTGCCCGATGATGAACCCGACGACCTGCCCTTCGCTCTCCGCGACGTATGTAAACGAACACTTTTCGGCAAGCACCTGTGCATAGTCGCGCAGAAACGCCCTGTCGTTCTCCGTCAGCGGGCAGTCGAAAAAGCTCTCGTAAAAGCACATCGCGCAATCGGGAACGTCCCTCTCCTCAAATTTACGGATCAAAAACATGATACTTACCTCTTGCGCGAGAACAGCCCGTGCTTTTCATACGGTTGACTTTGAATATTGCCGACAGTATAGCCCTGCGCGGTGATCGCCGCCTTGATGCGTGTAATATCCACTCCGTCCTCGGCGATAACTTCCGTCCTGCCCTTTGCGTGTGAGGACGAGACCTTTTTTACGCCCTCCACGCGACGCACTACGTCATTGACGTGCGTTTCGCACATTCCGCAGCGCATTCCCTCGACTTCCAACGTGATCTTCAACATTGCCTTTCTCCTTCTTTGTTCGCTTATGCGAACTAAAAATATTATATTCATTTCAAAGGAAAAAAGCAAGCAAATCCACAACCTTATTCTTTTTATCTTCTTTGCATCAGATATATTTTACGTCGTAAAAAACAACATCCCTCAAAAAATTTTTCCGAGGGACGTTTGTTTGGCAATTCTTTTTTAATCATTAAGGACTCGACCTTAATTTTTGAATAAGTTTTGCCGACGAATCTGCTATTTGCTATTATTCCCCAAGGCTATTTACCTTGTGATAAAATTTTCTTGTCATTAGAAGTCATTTCTTTTGTCCTCCGTTTTGTTTTTTGATGCAACTGGCTGGTCGCATCTCTATTTTAACAAAACGGAGTTTTTATTCAATACCACATCGGCAATAGCCTATTTTTGAACTCCCAGACTATCTGGGGGTTTTCGGCATACAAAAATAGCCCTTCCGCCAAGCGGGAGGGCTGCTTTTGTTTTTTTTGAATCTCCCGTAAAGGGATCAGATCGCCATCAATTCGTAATACGTCCGTTTATAATCGTGATCCACACCGAAAATCAAGGGATATTCCTTGTGTGCGGAGGTATCCTGACTGGTATGATCGTCGGCGACGCCCCAAGTGGTGACAGAGGAAACCACGCCGTACCCCTCTCCCTGCGGAGTAGAATATTTACGGCAAACTTCAAAAATTTTTCCGTACATTTCCGCCTGCGCTACCTCCAACTCATACGGCAGGGAATCGAACGCCTGCGGTTCGGAGGAGGAGCCGTACACACGAATATCCAATTCGGTGATGTGCACGTCCAGTCCCAAAGAAGTAAAGCGCCGCACGGAATCCTCGAAGTTTTTCATGAAACCTTCCTTGTCTTTGAGGTAGGTTTGCAGACCGTAATGCGCCTGCATGCCCACGCCGTCAATGCGAATGCCGTCCTCCCGCAACATCTCCACCAACCGCACGCACGCTTCGCGTTTGTTCGGATCGTTGAGTGAATAGTCGTTGTAGAAGAGCTGCACATCCTCCGCGCCGATTTCTTCCAGAGCAAGTTCCGCCGAGCGGAACGCCTGTTTGAGGAAGTCTTCACCACAAATTTCGTACCAGTCTATTTCGCCCTGTTCAAACTCTTCATCGTCACCCGTACGCCAGATTGCATCGGCGGGCGCATCCTCCTCCAACGCGGAAGAATATACCGTGCCGTCCAATACCTCGTTGGCAACGTCCCAACAATAAACGTCGTCCCCGTAATGTTTAACCGTCTCGCGCACGTGCTCGTCGATGATCGAAAGAGCCGTTTCCTTGTCTGTACAGGCTTCGCTTACCCAGGAAGGCAACGATTTGTACCACAACAGGCAATGCCCGCGCACGGCCGTGTCGTGCGCCTGCGCCCACGCCACGAGCTCATCCCCCGCCGAAAAGTCAAACTCTCCCTGCGACGGTTCGCTCACTCGCCACTTCATTTCCCATTCCGCTGTCACGCTGTTGAAGTGCGGCAGAAGCGAATCATACGTCTTTACGTTGTCCGTCGTAACGGCCGCGCCGATGCGGAAATAATCCGCATAGGCCGTCCGCAAGAGCGTCGGATCCCCGACCGGCTCCGTCCCGCCCGAACCGGACGAAGACGAAGAATCGGAAGAAAGCGGCGCGCAAGCCGAAAAAAGAGCGATACAGAGCAAAAACAGAAGGGAAATTGCAAAGAATGCGCCTCGTTTAAAGTTTTTCAAAAAAGTCTGTTGCAATGAAAACACCTCCTATGCAAAATCCCCCCTGTCCTGCCGATAAACTTACGCCGCTACGGGCGAAAAGCTGATGTTACTGACCGTAAACGTACCGCCGACATGGGCAGGCGCGCCGCTACCGTTGGAGCCGCACACGCTGATGAAGAACAAGCCGTCGGCATCTCTTGTGGCAGTTATCGTGAATTCCGTGGGCGTGTTTGCCTGCACGGGCTCATGCGTCTTTTCGCCGCCTTCATAACCGTAACGAATTTCCGTGTCAAAATCCGTTTCCACGGTAAAGGTTACCGTAAACTGAACGCCGTTTGCAAATTCTTCCTCCGTGGGCTGATAGCGGAAGTAGAAGGAATCGCCTCCCCAACCCTCGGCAGTTACGCTCAACTCACCCGTCTCCGTGTTGCGGTAAGGCGCGACGCCGAATTTTGCATTGCTCGAACTGTTATAGTACCAGATGCCGGGATTCGCTTTGACCGTCGACATATTTCCCAAAGAAAGCTCGACTTCGTTTTCAACGGTTTCGATAGTGATGTTGCTGACACGGAAAAACAAGCCCTCTGCGGGAATTTGATCGCTGTAGTTTGCACTGTTCAGGCTGATATAGAATGCTTCAGACGCGCTCACCGTGGTAGAGCGGGTCACCGTTTTCGGTTCATTTGCCGTTACGCTGATGTTTCCGCCGGCTTTGCAACCCAGATTGCCGCTCACATTGGTCTCAACGGTGAACGTAATGCGATATTTGTCGCCTACCTCCAAACCTGTGCCGTCGGCACCGCCCGGTTGATAACGGAAACGGAAATACCGTGCACTGCTGCCGTTACTCTCGAATTTCGTCAATCTTACCTGCACGCCGCCGTTCTGATAGGAAGGCGCACCGTCTGTTGCGAAGTCATAAGCCTCTCCTTGAGTTCCGTCGGCATGATAATACCAAACACCCGGATCAGCATTGACGGTGGCATTTTGACCCAATTCCAACGCGCGGTAATCCGCGGGAACGCTTGCCGCTTCTTTATAGGCTACTGCGGAAGAATAATAATTCCATACCGCCTTGGAGAGCGCGCCCACCGTAGCGGATTCGTACTTGTTGTTTACATACGTTCTGACGCTGTAAGTCAATTCTCCGCCGACGGCTTCGCCGTCATTCATGACCTGGAAGGTAACGGGAGAAGCAAATTCCACCACCGAGAGAGGCATGCGCGCATAATAATAGTTGCCGTCTGCGGTCTTTGCGACGGAAAGAGTTTCCTCGTTCCCGTCCACGGTCGCCTTCATCGCCAATGCGCCGGCGGCCACATCCGTTCCCAGCGTGAAGCGCACTTCGATGCCGAGATTATAATCGAACCACAAGCCTGCGCCATAGAAGGAAACCTCTGCGCCGTCATTGACCAAATTATAATCATCCTGCAGTTCTGCGGCAGAAAATTCGCTCGGCGTTACCGTCATACCATCCGTTACGAGCGCATCCGTCTGATAACCGACATATTTCTGCGATTCGGCGCCATAGGTGAGAATGTCAGCCACGAGCGTCTGCAATTTTGCATAGGCCGCATCGGAAATGCCCATATCGGCCGCCGAGATTTTCGTGTAATTGGTGAGAACCTCTTTCAGACTGGTCGCGCGTACATTGGTATCGTTCTGCGTTCCCTCGGTCGTCGTATAGGTCAATTTTGCCGTTACCGTATCGCCCATATGCTGCGGCGTGACGCCGTCATATGTAAATTTCCATTTCCCGTCCTGCGTTTCGTAAACATCTACGGAAGAAGTGTAGGTTTCGTCAACGGTCGCAAGGGTAAATTCCATGGAAGGTTTTGCATCCGCGGCGGCATCGGCCGGCACGGTCGCAAAGAAATTCATGGCAATGCTGTCTTCCAGCGTCAGGCTGACCGACGAGATCGCAGAGTCATTCTGCTGTGCGTCATCCGCATAGACAAAGACACTGCCTTTCCCCAAAGAGAAAATGCCTGCCATCGCCGAGAAAAGAATGCAAGTTGCTATTGCAACCGTGATAAAACTCTTTTTGACGTCGAAACAAAGTTTTTTCATACTTGTTCCCCTCCCCCTCCTGTCGGATAACCGAAAATATCAAAATCCTCATCGGTCGTACCGAACGGATTTTCCCCGCTGGTAACGATGATGTCGGTATTCATCAACACAAACGTCACTTCGCAAGGCCGAAACATTTCTTTCATGTTTCCGCTCTGCCCATTGTCTTTTTTCATGATGTTCATGATCCCTCCTTATTATAATTTTTTATCTTTTCCAATGTTTGATATACCGATCAATAACTCCTCATATCACGCCGCAAGAATTGCGGCGTGATCTGGGAGTATTTTGAATCGGAGCCGTATGAACTTTTTATAACCTTTTTTTACTGCGCGGCCGCAACGGTGATTTCAACAGTAACTTTCGCAACGCCGATGGTAACTTCCACAGAAGTCTGTCCCTCCGTCAAAGGATCGGTGCTGAACGTTACCTGGGATGCGTCCGTAACGGTAACCGTTCCCGTCGTCGTGTCAGCATACGTTACATTGAGCACCATGCCAGTGGGGTCAAACGTTTCGCCTGCGACATATGCCACTTTTGCGGGAGCCGTTTCAACCGTCGCGGAAACGACGGGATTGGCCTTTTCGATGCTGATGTCGCTGACCGTGAACGTACCGGCCGTTTCGGGCGGCGTGCTGTTTCCGCTCTCTCCGCGTACGCTCACAAAGAACAAACCTTCTTCCGAAAGCGTTACAGCGGAAAGCGTGATCGTCTGCGGCGTGTTTGCCGTGATCGCCACACTGTTACTGCCCTCCCCTTCATAACCGTAACGGATATACGCATCAAAATCGGTCTGTGCCGTGAAAGTGATCGTGAACATATCGCCCAGAGCCAAACCGTCTTTTTCCTCGTTGGGCTGATAGCGGAAATAGAAGGCGTCCTTGCCCCAGCCGTTGATGGGATTGCCTTCATCGTCTTGAGACGCCGTCGTCACACTCAAGGTACCCGTCGCGGCATCGCGATTGGGCTTGACGGTAAAGACGGCGGAGTCGGCACTGTTATAGAACCAAATACCGGGATTTTCGCGCACTGTTTTCATGTTGCCCAGAGAAAGATCTCCGTCATCGGTATAGATGGGCGCTTCCGTCTTTTTGATGGAAATGTTGCTGACGCGGAAGAACAGGCCCTCTGCGGGAATCTGATCGCTGTAGTTCGCGCTGTTCAGGCTGATATAGAACGGCTCCTTTGCGCTTACCTGCGCCGTACGAGTTACCGTTACGGGCTCGTTGGCCTTCACGCTGATGTTGCCGCCCGCTTTGCAACCGATATTGCCGTCCACATTGGTTTCAACGGTCAAGGTAATCTCATAGTTGTCGCCGTCTTCCAGCCCCGTGCCGTCAGCGCCGCCCGGTTGATAACGGAAACGGAAATAACCGCTGGTCAGACTTGCGAGCGTAACCTGTACGCCGCCGTCCTGATAAGTGGGAACGCCGTCGGGAGCAAAGCTGTATGCGGAGCCTTCGTTGCCGTCGGCCCAATAATACCAAACGCCAGGATCGCCGTTTACCGCCGCATTCTGACCTTTTTCCAGACGACGATAGTCGGCGGGCAGGTCGGAATTGGTGACGGTCACGAGGCAATAGACGGAACTGTTGCCGACGCTCGCCGTGATGGTCGTGGTGCCGATGTCGACGGCCGTTACCAGACCGCCGTCTACCGTCGCAACAGCGGGATCCGTGGATGCCCACGTGAATTTATCCCCCTCGACCGAAGAGGTCGCCGTCAACTGCAATGTGTTGTTCTCGGCCATATCGATGGTCGCTTCCTGTTGCGAAATGGTCAAGGTTCTGTTGAGAACGGTGACTTCGCAAGTCGCCGTCGCGCCCGAATCGGTCGTCGCCGTGATCGTTGCCGTGCCTTCGCCCTCGCCCGTTACCACGCCTCTGCGCACCGACGCTACCTTCGTATTGCTCGACGTCCATTCCACGAGCGCTTCCTCATTCGACGTCGTCGCCGTGATGCGGAACGTATCGGATACATAGATCGTCTTTGACGTCACGTCAAACTCGATCGTGTCACCGCACGCCGCCAACGTGACGCACGCCGTGAGCATGACGGTCAGGCATACGAGAACAGACATCACTTTTGCCAGACCTTTGGTGAATTTCTTGGTCATAAAACTCCTTCTCCTTATAATAAATTTTTTTTATCTCTTCGGCAAGACGGATTTCTCCGTTTCGCCGATTTGAACGTTTTTAACTGCTTTTATTTTCTCCTCTCCGTTCTGCCTCAATTGTTTTTACTGCCGAAAGAGGAAAATCCGGAACGGATGGTGTCAAAATTGCCGACCACCAGCATCACCACAAAGAATGCCGCGCTCACCCCGAACGCAACGTCCACGCCGACCGTCACCGCATTGAGCGTCTTGACCCAATTCGGCGTGATCGTGACGACGCGCATGCCCGAATGATAACCGTTCATCGCGTTGCTGTGCGCCACCGTGTACAGGATGCGGTGCGCCGATTCGCGCATCGCCCAGGCAAGTTCACCGTAACCCGTGCGGAATTGATCCAAATCATTCGTGCCACCGTCGATATACTGACCGTCGGGCAGATCGTTGCCGCCAAGAATGGCCGCATAGCTCTTCATGTACCACGTTCTGGGGCTGGCGTTTTCGGGATCGAACCAGTCGGTGACGGCAAAGCCGCGCATGCCGAATTCGTCGCGCAGGACGGTGTTGCAGAAGCCCTGTTCGCCGTTCCATTCCAAACCGAGGCGGTTGAAGCCCGTCATGACGTTGTAAGCCCCGCCTCCGCCGTTTTCAACCGGTTTCAATACGATTTCAAATGCACGCAGATAAATTTCGCGGAGCGTCTGTTCGTTGACCCAGACGCAGAGACCTTCACGGTTATTCTCCAACTCGTTCAGGACGCAGTGTTTCATGTAGCAATAGACGCCGTAAGACTGAATGCCGCGCACTTCCGCCGCCGCGATTTCTCCCGTCAGGACGGGATCTTCGGAATAATACTCAAACGCTCTTCCGCCGTAAGAGGAACGGTGCAGGTTGATGCCCGTACCGTACAGACCGTTGTAGCCCGCCCACAGGCAATCTTCGCCCATCGCCTTGCCGAAACGATTGACGAGCTCGGTGTCGAACGTCGCCGCCACCAATCCGTTGCAGGGATAGATGTTCGGCGTCGTGTTCTTGTCGGGATCGTTGTTCTTCACGGCAAGCCCGTTGTTGTTCTTTTCGTTGTAATTATATTTCTGGATCGGTCCGTTCGCACCGTTGTGATCGATGGTCTCGGGCTTATTGACGGGGTCGCTCAGCGCAACCGTCTTGCGTTGTCCCGCGGAGAGCAGGCTGACAGTGTCCTCCCAGGAGAGCTGATCGAGGAAAATTTCCCACATTTCATCGTCATACGGGATCTCGTCGAGCCGCAGATCCACAAGGCTGTACATCGGCGCCTCGTCATAGAGCGGATACGCTATATTGTCCGGTTTAATCGTCGGGATCGCCACGTCGTTCTTCATCTGTTGCGTGGCTGTGATCTTTACGTAATTGTTGAGTTTCTCGCCGTTCGCGTTCGTGCCGTACACAACCGTTCCGTTCCAATCGGAGCGGGAGACATATTCCACGGAATTGCCGCCCTTGCCGCCGTACAGATTGAGATCGGCATTGGAGAATTTATTATAGATGGCATTGCCCGTCACGGAAGAAACGGCATACGTTTTGTAATCGGCGGCAAGCTCATAGGCCTTGACCATGTCCGCGTTTCCCGCCTGATCCATGCGCGCCTTCTGTTCGCCCGTCGCTTTGACCTGCAGAATGTTGTTGACGGCATCGTGCGCGTCCTTCGCGGCGGTCAGATAGTAGGTGCCTTCTTCGCGGGTATAGGTACCCGTCGTGCCGTCGGCGTTTTCATACGTGGAATCATAAGAGGCAAACTGTTCCCCGTCAATGACGATTTCCAGCGTCTGCGACGCGTTCGCGCCGCCCTTGGCGTCGAGCGTGTCCGTTTTCGCGAATCCGACCAGTTCGACGGCCGCCTTTTCCACGCCGTGCTGTTCGTCATAATCGGTGTAAGGTTTCTGCAGATAGAGCTGCACGACCTCTTTGCCCGCAACATCGCCCGTGTTGGTTACGGTGACCGTGGCGGTGTATTCATCCAGTCGGGCATTGTAATCTACATTAAAGTCGCTGTATGCAAAAGTGGTATAGGACATACCTGCGCCGAAAGGATAAGACACCGTTTCGGAATAATTGAAATTCCCCGCATTGCCTTCGTTCAGAACATAGTCCTCGTAACGCGTTTCCGTGTAACGATAGCCGTTATAAATGCCCTCCTGATAGACGACATATTTATTGGTGCCGCCCGTGCCGACGCTGACGCCTGCGGGCGCGATCGGCTGATCGTAATCGATGACGTCAAAATTCGCAAGGACGGGATTCTGATAAGAATATTTCCAGAACGTGTCCGTAATTCTTCCCGAAGGATTGACCTTTCCCGCAAACACGTCGCCGATGGCATAGGAACCCGTCGTGCCCCAGTTGCCCGCCCAGAGGACGGAGTCGATGCCGTAAGCGGCATTTTCCACAAAGTCGCACTGCAGGGCATATGCCGAATTGATGAGCACCACGATGCCGGAGAATACGCCCTGACTCTTCAATGCATTCAGGTTGGTCAGCACGTCCTTTTCCTTGGCGGAAAGTTCAAGATAGTTTCCGTTGGAATAATCCTGCCCGCCTGCGGCATAGGCAAGATCCGCGCCTTCGCCGCCGTTGCGCGCCAGAACGAACACGGCAACGCCGCCCTTGGTGGCATTGCGGTCGGACTTGGCGGAAGGAACGATCTCGCTCCAGTTCGCATCGTTCACGGGGAAGGAAAGCCCGAAATTGTTGCCCGCTTCGCCGCGGCCGTATTTTTCAATCGTGCTTGCGGAGGAATACCACGACCAAAGTTCTTCGTTGACGTTGAATCCCGCCGCCTTCACGCCGTCGCGCAGGCTGACGACGCCCGACGTGTTCGCGCCGCTCGAACCGCCGCCCGCATAGACGACGTCCGCCGAAGAAACGGAGAAGAAGCTGATGGTCTCCCCTTCGGCCATGGGCAACACGTTGTTGTCGTTTTTCAGGAGCGCAACGCCGCCCGCGGCGATCTCTTTGATGAGTTCGCCCGTATATTCCTTCACTTCCGCCACGCTCGATTTATCGGAGGTAAAGTACTGATCGTCTCCCTCTTCAAAATCATCGTCACCCATATCGACGATGATGTACGATCTGTCGTTGAGAAAAGGCGTGATCGATTCGGAGTTGTCCATGAGGATCATGCCGCCCACAAGCACGATGCCGAACAATACGGCCGTGACGTGAAACAGCACGCGCGAAACAACGGTCAGGATTTTTATCACTGTCTGATTCATCTCTTTTGCCTCCTTTATTTCCATTCGTTTCCCGCGTACCCGAGGATCGTCGTTTCCGGCTTTTTGATCTGACGCATCTGTGCGCCCACCTGTGAAGTGATGACGGACAGAAGATATAAAATCAGGCTGAACAAAAAGTATTTATTCATCAATTCGAATGCCCGCTCCGTGATGCCGCCGTAGAACACTTCCGAAAAGTACATATAACAAGAATACAGACAAACCAGGAAAGAGGCAAACAGAAACACCGCCTGCACAAAAGAAGCCCACGGAGCCGTCACCCTGAATATACACATTCCGCAAAACGCCAGGATACTGACGATCAGGAGCACCAATGCCGTCGGCGAAAAATACTGTGCTCCGCCGCCGACCGTGCCGTATAACGCATATACGAGCAATGTCGCCAGCGACAGAACCACCGACGCGGCGGAAACATAAAATCCGACCGCCTTGGAGCCAAAAAAGTCCTTCATTCCAACCTATCCTCCCGAAAAAAATAATTGATCATCCGCTTGCGGACTTATCTCTGCAACGGTCCGTCCCGCTTTTTATTTCTCAAAAAGAAGGCCCGTTCGTTGCTTGCACGGACAATGTTCAAAGCCGTTCTCCGATTCTTTGAATATCTTCCGCCATTCTGTCCGTATTTTATCACAATTCTCACAAAATTCGCCAATTTTGGCATAATCCAATAAAATAACGGCACAAATCAAAAAAATCATAATTTTTTTCTCTCGTTTATACCGCAACAGAAATACACACCTTTTTCTTCAACATTTTTATGTATACATTCAGCCGCCGTTTCGGCAATGTGCGGCTGCCGCACGCCCGAACCCCGACTCACGCCGGCGCACGCGCGCGGACAAAACCGTGTCCGTCCCGACTTTCGGCAACTGCGAAAAATTGTGAAATATATTATTAAGGAAAATATACAATAATATATACATAGCCGAATATATACATAGCCGATACGCTCGCACGCGCCTTGAACGGAGAGCCGTTGCGACGCGTTCCATGCATTGCAACGCATTCCGACCGGTTTGACGGGCAGAGATGTTGCGACAAAAAAAGAATGGGTCCGGTATGATACCGAACCCACTGCGCGCAAAGCGCGCGCCGACAAAATCTTGCCCCGCGGGAAAAACTTATTGCTTGTTTTTCCCGATTTATTTTTTATCAATCGTCAATAGACCTGCACGTACATCGACAAATCAGTTTTTTCTTCTTTCAATCGGGATAAAAAATCGAACTCCGTACAAATATCCACGACGGATTGAATGATATTTTGCTTTGTGACCTCTTTGACGATGATCAAATTCGGTTCGGCATAAAAAGTCTCCCCGTCTCTGATACAGTCATCAAATTCCTGATTTAGTCTTGTAATCCCATAGACATTGACTTTGTACTGTTTCCCGCGCGAAACGACGACGATTCCCGTTCTGTAATCTTTATTTTTCCAGGTAAATTCACTGTATTCGTCGTCCTCGTCAAAATAAATTTTTATATCCACCTTTCTCGTCTCCCCGTCAAAAACTTTTGGAGTTATCCGTATATTTTACCCGTTTGCCGTTTTTGAATGCGTAAATATAATCCGACCAGCCAAAATTGACAACCTCTTCCTCCGCAGCATAGCCGCCCCATTCAAAATCTTCGTCCGACGGTTCAAAATATTCCCGCCGTTCAACATCCTGCGGTTTTTTCCATAAAGTGTCGCACTCTTCACAATATGCACAGAGTTTGCCGTCTTTTTTGTTCCTTACCGCAAAGACCGAACCGACCTCACATTCCGGGCATGGATAGGCGATCAAGATCCATTTTTCCATACGCTCCTCCTTCTGTCCGTTCCCGTATGATTGAAGATGCAAAAACAACGAACGACGGAATATGAAACGCCTTTTTTTTCAGTCGGCGAGCCCATCGATAAATTGTTCTCCCTCAAAAGAATCTTTAAAACCATTCTGTATAACTTGAAAAAACAAATTTTCGTTAAAATCCAAACTTTCCTCAAAGCAATTACAATGAGCGGCGGCTTCCGTTTCCGAGGCGTATTCCATTGCGTATTTAAAATCTTTGCCGAACTTTTCCGACGACAAAGAATATGCCAACACCGGAGAAAAAAGCCACTGTTCCGCCCTTTGAGACGTAATTATTTTTCTTTTCAACGCTTCAATCAATCCGACGGACAGAAGGCTCATGAACTCTTCGGTCAAAGATTCATCCGACAATGTTATTTCTTTCTTCATAAAATCCCCCTTCGGTTCACCCGTTCCTCTTTGTTTTTTCGGGAAAGGGAAATTGTCTGCGCTCCCTGCTTTTTGCAAATCATGCGGTCCGCATCCCTTCTCTTTTTTTGTCCGAAAACGCCGAAACCGAACATCGGACCGCCTTTGAAACGTTTCTCGCCCTTTTTTCCGTCGGCACGGGCATGGTGCCGTCTTTCATGCCCGAATCTTCGACAGCCGATTGAGCTGAGAAACCCGTCGCCGGACAAACAACCCGCCATTTGATTTTTTTTAATTTTCTTCGGTGAACGGTTGAATCCCTCGGACCGTCTCCGCCTGCAAAACGATAACAGCGCACAACGGATCTTCGGTTTTCAATTCTATTTATTCTGATTATACCATACGTTCCGTCCGGGCGCAAGACATACGGAAAAATTTTTTGTCCTCCCCGGGGAAAAAATTGTGCCGCCGCGGCCGGTCTTCTTTTTTTCGCCGTTTGTTCCGCGTCCGATTTCGCCAATTCCTCCCCCGCTCGATCTTGACGGTGCAAAGAAAGTTACCCTGCCGCCCTTTGCACGCAACGGACGGTTTCAAGCAAAAACCGCCCGATGTGCATAATTCCGACGCCGCGGGGCAAACTGTTGATACGGAGGTATGAACATGAGATTGAATTGCGGGGACGTATGTCCCAAGACCGGTTCTTACAAAGTTGTCGATAAGAACGGCAATGTCATCAACAAAATCTACGTGGGTGAAGGCGAAACGATGCCGCCCACGCAGGTGGAAAACTGCCACTACGAATCCGAAAGATAAACGGACCCCCTCCCGCCGCGGCCATCCCGCGGCGGGAGGGATTTTTTGTCCGAAAGCTTTTTCACCGCGAAAAATCAGCACCTCACTGCCCTCGCTAACCATTCTGCCCTCACCGCCTTCGCCGCCGGCGCCGCGCGCGTTCGGCTCAAAGCCGCCGATCCCCCTGTTTTTTTCAAAAATAAAAAGCACGGAGCGCTCCGTGCTTTTTATTTTTATGTCCTTTCTCTTACTGTACCGTGGTCGTGGAAGAAGAACTCGAATAGTTGTTCTCCAGAGACGTGTAATCGGAATATCTCTCTTCGTGAATGGTCACGCACGCATCGACGTTGTACACGTTGACGATCTTGGTCTGCAAGACATTCTCATAGCTCGACGTGATGCTGTCTTTGAGTGCCTGGTAGTAGAAATATTCAAAGGTGTTTTCGGTGAGTTTATCCTCGTCGATCACACCGTTTTCCCCGACAAAAGGCGTCCAGTCGATTTCCGTGCCGTATACCGCGCCGCCGTCAAAGGCAAAGGTGCAGTAGATGATGTGCCAGCCGTAATCGGAAGGACAGACGACATAGGTGCCGACGCCCTCTTTCACCGCCAGTTTCGCGGCATATTCGTATTCCTTGACGAATTCGGTGTCATAACGGAGAATGGTATAGCCGAGATAGGTGTTCAGCACGCCCGAGTCGGTGCTGTAAGCAAACTGCAATTCGTTGAAGGCCGAGAGCGCCGTATAGGCGGCATTGCCTTCCGCCAAAGCGTTGTTGGGAGAGAACGTCAAGCCTCCGACCTGTCCGATGTAGTACACAAACTTGGAATAATCGATTTTTCCGTCGTCGCCGCGGAGATCGCCCTGCATATAGCCGGAAACTTTCCCTGCCGTGGCGGAGAAATCCACGCCGTTATAACTGACCGTTCCGTTGACGCCCGCCGCCGTGACCGTATCGAACCCGTCGCGATCGAGTGCCCAGTTCATGTAATTTTCCATCTCCGTGAGGAAAGAGGTGATGTTGAGTTTGTTGGGAGTCAGTTTATACGAACCGGCTTTTGCATCATAGGAAACGGTGCCGTTATACGGATACCGTCCGTAATATTTCTGGATCTTTTCATACGCCGCATTGTCGCCGTCCGATTTCAAAATGCTGTCTTCAAAGAAGAGGTGATTGCTGTTGTTGCCATTATCGTAATAATCGGTGCCCTTGGTCATGCCCTTGGCGGTGGCGTTGAAGCTGTAATCGGTGGCGCCGTTGAACCAGCTGGCGCGCTGATCGGTGCCCTCGATCTCTTCCAGAAGTTCCGCACGCTTCTGGTACTTCTCCGTTTCGGTCAGACCGCTGTCGTTGCTGTATTCTTTGAGCTTATAGCTCTGCTCGGTGGAGAACGGCAACAGAATGTTATACACAAAGCCGTATTTGGACTGATCGACGGCATCGTCGTCTTCGGGCGCATAGAGCACGAAGGAAGAGTCGGAAACGGAATCGAGATTGGTCTCGAACGTGCTGCGATCGGCATTATAGATGGCTTCCTGGCTGGCAAACGTCTCCGCATATGCCTGTTTCAGATAGGAAGCAGTGATTTTCCCCGCCGCCTCGTTCTCGAACGAATCGGAAAGTTTCTCGGAGAGCGCCGACTGCAATTGCGTGACGAGTTCGGAACGATAGTAACTCGTTGCGGCGATGCCCTTCCCCTCTTCCGTGGAAGAGGCGGTCGACATTTCCTCCTTGGTCAGGAGGTTGTTGTCGGAGAGCATCTGCAAAAAGCCGTTGTAGCCCTTGAGACGGGTATTTACCGTGCCGCCTTCGACTTTTTCATAGGATCCGCACGCGGTCAACGCGTTGCGTCCCGTGTAGACATCGTAATCGGGATCGATGTAGTCTTCGCCCGCGGTCTGTGCACCGTCAGGAACGGCGCGATCCTCTTCCTCCGTCGTATCCGTTGAAGAAGTATCGTCCTGCGCAACGATGTAATAGGCTTCCTGCGAATCGATCGCCGAATTGATCGACTGTTTCAGTGCATATTCCGCCGCGTCATAGCGGGTGTATACCGTGCCTTCGATCGTGCAGACCTCGTCCGCTTCTTCGTCGTCGAGGAAGTACTGCAAAGTTTTGAGCGTGAGCTCTTCGTCCGTCGCGCCGCTTACAAAGGCATTGTATCCCTCTACGGAATACATTCCGTAATACGCGCTGCCCGCATCCTTGCTCGCTTCAAAGAAGTAAACCATGGAATACTGCAGAATGATGCGGTAATTGACGAGGCTGTCCATGAGCGTCTCGAACGTATCCGCATAGGATTGTCCGGACGTGATGTAGGAATAACCGGAATTGACGAAATACGCCACCAATTCGCGCTTGGTGATGCTCATGGGACGAATGACGTCGCGGTATTCATAGAATTCTCCGCCTTCCTGAAAATCCTCAGACTCGGAAATATCCACTTCCGCAACGGACTGCGCCATGTCTTTTTCCGAATCGGTCTGCACGAGCGCACAGCCCGAGAAACAGCACAGCATCAGCGCAAACGCCAAAATCAAAGCCAATATCTTTTTCTTCATAATAGAAAAAACTCCGTTGAATATTGTAAGTTACTTTAACGCAATGACTACATTATAATATATTTTGGAAATTTATGCAATTGTTTTTTATGTCGATACGGTGAAAGTTAGCGCATATTTCAAAAATTTTGACATTTCCAGCATCAATTTGGTCTGATTTTTCATGCCGCGGAAGACGAGGACGGGCGCATTCGTCATGCTGATGGTCACGCCGTTACCCGCCTTGTCGAGCGCGGCGCGGATGCCCGCATCCGAAAGGGTTTTCAAAGAGGGCAATTCCAATTTTCCCTCCCCGGGTGCCACGCTGATTTTGCGCACGTTGTACTTCGCCGCATAGCTCTTCAATACGGCAATGATCAGAAGATTGAGCATCTGCGGCGGCATTTCGCCGTAATTTTCCTCGATCGACGCCAACACCCGCTTATAATCGGCAACGCTGCGGATCTCCGCAATGCGCTTGTAACAATCCAGCCGCCCCGCGCTCGATTCGATGTACTCTTCGGGGATATAGGCCGTCGCCTTGACGTCCAGTTCGGCGGACGTCTGCTCCTCGCCCGTCAGTTCCTCTTTGAGGAGTTTGGAATACAGTTCGTACCCCACCTTATCCATATGCCCGTGCTGTTCGGCGCCGAGGATATTGCCCGCACCGCGGATCTCCAGATCGCGCATGGCGATCTTGAATCCCGAGCCGAGTTCGGTGAATTCCATGACCGCCTGTAGCCGCGCCGTCGCGTCCGAGGTGAGGACCTTTTCGGGCTTATAAGTGAAATAGGCGTGCGCCAGGCGGGAGCCTCTGCCCACGCGGCCGCGGAGCTGATAGAGCTGGGACACGCCCAGTCGGTCGGCGTCGATGACCACGATGGTGTTGGCGTTGGGCAGGTCGATGCCGTTTTCGATGATCGTCGTGGTCACGAGAATGTTGTATTCCCCGCCGTAAAAACGCATGACGTTGTTTTCCAGCACCGCCTTATCCATGCGGCCATGGGTCAGGCATACCTTGCCTTCGGGCACGATCTGCGCGATGCGCGCGGCGAACGTCGTGATGCTCTCCACGCGGTTATAGAGAATGAAAACCTGTCCGCCGCGCGAAAGCTCGCGGATACAGGCGTCGCGGATGAGCGCTTCGGTCTCCTCGACCACATAGGTCTGCACGGGCAGACGCCCTTCGGGCGGGGTCTGGATGGTGCTGATGTCGCGGATGCCCGAAAGGGACATGTGCAGGGTACGCGGGATGGGCGTCGCCGTCATGGTCAGACAGTCCACGTCCTTTTTGAGATTTTTGATCTTTTCCTTGTGCTCCACGCCGAAACGCTGTTCCTCGTCCAGAACGAGCAGCCCGAGATCGGAAAACTGCACGTCGGAAGAGAGCAGGCGGTGCGTGCCGACGAGAAAATCGATCTTTCCCGTCTTTACTTTTTCGAGTATGTCCGCCTGTTCCTTTGCGGAACGGAAACGGTTCAGACAGGCAACTTTCACGCCGAAATTCTCAAACCGCTTCACGGCGGTGTTGAAATGCTGTTCGCTCAAAATGGTGCTCGGGCACATGAGCGCGGCCTGTTTGCCGCCGAGCACGCACAGATAGACCGCGCGGAGCGCGACTTCCGTCTTGCCGAACCCCACGTCGCCGCACAAAAGCCGATCCATGACCTTCTTGCTGCACATATCGGCAAAGACTTCTTTGACCGATTCCAGCTGATCGGGTGTTTCGGTATGCTCGAACGCCGCGCAGAATTCCTCCATCATATCCTCATACCAGGGAAAGGCAAAGCCCTGCTGTTTGCTTCGCTCGGCATATAGCTTTTTGAGGTCGAACGCCAGCTTTTTGAGGGAATTTCTGACCCGTTCCTTGACCCGCTCGAACTCCGCCCCGCCGATCTTCGAGAGGGAAGGCGCATCCGCGCCGACGTATTTGGAAAGTGTGTCCATGCGCTCGACGGGCAGATAGAGCATATCTCCCCCGCGGTACTCGATGGCGATATATTCCTTGACGCCTTCGAGGGTCTCCAGTTTCTTCATGCCGACGATCCGCCCGATGCCGTGCGTTTCGTGCACGGCGTAATCCCCGACTTCGGGCGCGACGAACATATCGCCGCGGCGGCGCTTGATGCGCTTTTGGGCGGCGGGCTTGGTAAACATATCCCCCGAGCCGATGACGGCTACTTTCGCCTCGTGCAGAACGATGCCCTTCTCCAGCTCGTCCTCCAACACGTCCACACCCGCGAGATAATCGAGAGCGGATACGCGCGGCGAGACGGGCAGGGCGTTTTCGCGGAGCGCCTCCCTGATCTTTTCGGCGCGGCTTGCCGTGCCGCAGAAGAGAATGACGCGGTACTTGTTGTAGAGCCAGTTCCTGATGTCCGTGAAGAGCGTTTCTAGGCTGTTGAGATAACGTGAAACGGGCGTGGCTTTCAGATTGAAAATCTTAAACGGATCAAAGAAAAATACGTTGGAAGCAAAGGTCTGCAACGCAAGTCGGCGGAAGGACGAAATCTCCGAGAGGAAATCTTCCCGCGCGATAAACTGCCCGCGGGAGAAAGAAAAAGCCTCGCCCGCCGCCAGGAGCCGCGCAAAGCGTTCGTCGTGCTCCTTGTACAGGGCGTCCATACGGTCCTTGATCGTCTTACCTTCGTCAAAGACGAGCATGACATCGGGCTCGAGCCAGGTGAAGAAATCGCAGGCATCGGAAAGTAGAGGCAGAACGAAATTGTCGGGCGCACCGTTTTCGATCCGTCCGACGGCGTCCTCCGCAATGGCGACGGCGCGGGCATAAGCCTCGGCAGAGGCACATTTTTTCGGTTCGGCGCGCAGGGCCGCAATGACGTCCGCTTTTTTGTCCTCTCCGACGAAAATATCGGTCGCCGCAACGATGTCAAGCCGATCGGTCACGGGCAGTCTGTCCCCCGTGACGACGTCATAGGGCTTGATGCTCTCCGTTTCGTCGCCGAAAAAATCCACCCGCGCGGGATTTTCGGCATTGATCGGATATATGTCCAGAATGTCCCCGCGGAGCGCGAAACAACCCTTGCTTTCCACCGTCTGGCCGCGGACATACCCCATGCGGACGAGCCGTTCGGAGATCGTGGAAAAATCGGTCTCTTCCCCCGTTTTCAGCGTAAGGCAAGGCAATGTTTTGGGAAAGAGTTGCAAAAGGGACTCTATGTCGGCGACGAGCACGTCGGCACCCTTTTGAAAACGGTAAATCCCCTCCAGACGACGGAACAGCGAATCCTTGGAAAGGGCGGCTTTGGGCAACAATACGTCGTCCTTGGCGGCGAGCAATGCCACTTCCTTCCCCGACAGGGCGCGGATGGCATCCGCCGCCTTGCGCGCCTGCACACCGTCGGCACAGATATAGACGATGCGCTGTTCGACGGTCGCCGCAATCAGATATTTATGCGGCGCGGAAACGCCGAAAACCGCCGTCGGCGTGCCGCGGCGGAGCTCCTCTTTGAGTGCGGGATAGTCTCCCTTTAAATTGTCAAGCGTAAAGAAATGAGCGTGCAATTGGTTCCCCTTTTTCTGATTTTATTTCTTTCGGATTCCGTTTATTCCGCTTGCCGCGCGATTATTTTCTTATCCGTTATATTTCGTCATGACCAGTTCGGTCTTTTCGCCGCGGGCAAGCGCGGCGGCGGCGTCCGACGCGCGGTCGAGCGCGCGGTAAAACAGGTCGTCGTCCGCCGAACGGATGCGGGAGAGAACGTAATTGACGATGGGGATGTTGACTTCGGCGTCATGGATCCCCACGCGGATACGCGTAAACTCGGATAAACCCGTTTCCCCGATGACGCTGCGCATGCCGTTGTGCGTGCCCGCACTGCCCGACGGACGGATGCGCACCGCGCCCTTGGGCAGGTCATAATCGTCATAGATGACGCAAAACTGTTCCTTGGTCAGTTTGTACTTGGAAAGGAGCTGCTTGACGGCCCTTCCGCTGTTGTTCATATACGTCTGCGGTTTGGCAATGATGATCTTTTCCCCGCCGACGTACCCCTCGGCAACCAAGGCCTCGCATTCCTTTTTCTTAAAGCGGACGCCCAGTTTTTCGGCAAGGATGTCCACGGCCATAAAGCCCATATTGTGAAAAGTATCGGCATATTCCATGCCGTAATTGCCGAGTCCCACGATCAGATACATAATTTTTTTACTCCTTCTCTTCCCTTTCGTTTTCTTCCCGAGCGTTTCGGGTCTTCTCTTCTTCCTTCCTGCGCTTTTCGCGTTCCCGCATGTCCGAAAAAAAGTCCGTGATCATTGCCGAGCATTCCTCCCGCAATACCCCGCCCTCCACGGCGACGGTGTGGTTCAAGAGGTTGGCATTCGCCAGCTCGTCGGTAAACGAGCGGCCTTTTTGCTCGTAAGCGCCGAAATACAGCTTGTCTATGCGCGCGTTGAGAATGGCGCCCATGCACATGGGACAAGGTTCGAGGGTGACATAGATCTCCGCTCCCGGCAACCGCCAGCTGCCGAGCTTGCGACAGGCGGCGTCGATGGCCATCATTTCGGCGTGCGCCGAGGCAAGCTGGGTCTTGAGGCGGCGGTTGTATCCCCTGCCGATGACCTTGCCCTCATACACCACGACCGCGCCGATGGGGACTTCTCCCCCCTTCAGCGCGCGCCGCGCACAGGCAATGGCTTTTTTCATGTATTTTATCTTTTCTTCCGTCATAAATGCAAGCCGCCTTTTCAAATCGATCCGAGGATTCTTATCTTTTCCATAATCGTGGTTCAACGATGTAGTCAATATTGTGGTTCAATCCTATGCCTCAACGCCATTGCGCGGAAAACTCCCGCACCGCAAAGAGATTGTGCCGCAAAATATCGTCCAACACTTCCCGTCCGAGCGGATGGACCCCGTCCCCCACCTCCACGGTGAACGCAGGAATGCGCAACTTCTCCACACACCAGTCCTTATAACCGCCCACGCTGCCCGCCGCCTCCTTCAAAGGGTATCCCGTCAGATCGGAGAGGACGCGCGCCAGGCGTTTATCGCGTGCGGAGCGCAGAAAGGACTGATGAAAATGCCAGTAGATTTCTCCGCCGAGCGTGTGATAACTGATTGTATATTGCGGACGGACGCGCAAAGTAAAATCGCGCAGAGCACGCGTTTCCGGTTCGGAAAAAGGAGAAGGCCCGACATAGTTTGCCGACGCGGGAAAACGGATGTTGTACAGTCCTTCGCCCCAACGGGCGTCGAAATTGACGTTCAGATCGACCGCCGCGGCGTTGGCCTTCCACAGAGAAAAATCGCTTCCGCCGTTCGCGCTCAACAGATATTTCCGCCGTCGCTCCTCTTTGACGCTGTCCGTTCCGCACGCCGAAAGCAAGGCCCCGTCGGGATTGACGAGGGGCAAAAACCAGACGGTACCGCGGGAGACGCCGAGGCGGATCTGTTCCATGACGAGACAGGCCGTGATCCATTCACGCGCGTGTATCCCCGCCTGTACGATCCCGACGGGATAGCCATGCCCGCAGCGAAAGGCAAAAATCGGACGATGCAGAAGGGAAAAACCTATGATCTCTTTCCTGCCGCCGTAACGCACGTAAAACTTTTCCAGCTCCGAAAAAACACTCACAACGCATTATATGCGCGCCCGTCGTCCGCGGTGCAAGCACCGCGAACGGTGAAAAAAATTTTTGTCCCGTCATTTATGATAGTCGCTTCCCGCGTTGATCATAAAGGCGCGATAGATCTGTTCGAGGAGCATGACCCGCATGAGATGATGCGGGAAAGTCATATCCGAAAAGGAGAGCAGAAGGTCGGCCTTTGCCTTGACGGATGCATCCAATCCCTGCGAGGAGCCGATGACGAAGGTCATTTCCTTCCCCGCATCGGCCAATGCACGGAGCTTCTGCGCCAGCCCCTCGCTGGAAAGTTTTTTCCCCTCCACGGCAAGCACGATCACATACCCCTTGCAGGCGCGCAGGACATCCGCCGCCTCTTCACGCGGGGAAACGCGCTCGGGCAGTTCCCGCACATCCGTATCGGCGAAACGGGAGAGGCGTTTAAGATATTCCTCCGCCGCGCGGCGGTAAAAATCCTCTTTGCATTTGCCGACGGTCACGACGTGCAGTTTGAGCATCAGGCGATCACCCCCATGCCGGCAAGCAGATTGACCGTCCACATCAGCACGCACGCTACGATGCCCGCCGCCGCGGCAAACAAAAACGGACGCACCGAGCAGATCTTCTTCTCGTTCCCGTTTTTATCGATGAACAACAGAAAAATCAGACATGCCGCCAACGAAATACCCGAAAGAGTATAAAACACGATCCCGCCGATGCCGGTAAAATCACCGATGCCGCACGCCGTCAATACAATGATGACTGCGTTGTTCAGAAAGTGGGAAAGCATGGTCGGAAACACCGATCCCGCGCGCACGGCCACCAGCGCAAACGCACAGCCGCAACAGAACTGATAGATCGTCTGCGCGGGGTTCTGATGATAGAGCGCGAACAACACCCCGCTCAACAACACGGCCAAAGGCGCGGAGAATTTTTTCATGGGCAACAGCATGACACCGCGGAAGAGCGTCTCTTCCACGACGGCGGGCAACAGTGCCACCGACAAAATCACGGGCAGGATGTTCCAGCCGTCCAGAGAAGGCAGGCCCGTCGAGGTCACCGTATAGCCGAATACCTCTTGCAAAAAGGAAATGAACGATTCGTTCGCGCGGGAAAGAGAGAACAAGCCGAATTGAAGCGCGATCGCGAGCAGAAAATAGCCTGCCTTCGCCCCGCGGCAAACCTGTTTGGGCTTTACGTCCACAAAGACAAAAAACGCAACCAGCGTCAGAATGATCGCCGCCTGAGGCAGAAGATAGGCGCAATAGCGATACCAATCGGGATAGTCCGCGCCTTCGGGAAAGGTCACTCCCGCAACGGACAGTCCCGTGCCGAACAGCAGGCTCACCAAAAGAAAGGCCGCGATCGCCCCGCTGTACAGGAAGCCCGATGTTTTTTCGTCATATAATTTTTTTCCGTACTCAGCCATGCTTTTTATTATAACAAATTTTTTGGGGATAGTAAATAAAATCGCCCGAAAAACTTTGCCTTTTCCGTAAATTTTTTATATAATAAAAATAATCCAAACACAAAAAAATCGGAGTCATTCCAATCATGAGAATCGTCAACACCAAAAAAATTGAAAACTGCGTCTATCGCCTGGCGCGGAAAGCGGGCACAAGCCTGACACCCGCCTGCCGCGCGGCCATGGAAAACGCCGCCGAACGGGAAACTTCCCCCGCCTGTAAATTCGCCCTCGACACCCTGCTCGACAATGCGCGCTTGGCAGAGAAAGAAGAACTGCCCGTCTGTCAGGATACGGGCATGGCTTGCGTCCTTATCCGTTTGGGACAGCAGGTCGCCCTGACGGGAGACCTTTTGGAAGACGCCGTCAACCGCGGCGTTCGCCGCGCCTATGCGGACGGATATTTCAGAAAATCCGTCTGTGACCCGATCACCCGCATCAATACGGGCGACAACACGCCCGCCGCCATCCATCTCGAAATAGTCGCGGGGGATAAGATTGAAATCACCTTTCTGCCCAAAGGATTCGGCAGCGAGAACATGAGCCGGCTGTATATGCTGACGCCCGCAAAAGGCACGCAGGGCGTCGTCGACTGCATCGTGCAGACGGTGAAAGAAGCGGGATCGCGGCCCTGTCCGCCCGTGTGCATCGGCGTGGGACTGGGCGGCAATTTCGACGGTTGTGCCTTCCTCGCCAAAAAAGCACTGACGCGGGAGATCGGCTCGCATAACCCGCGCGAAGACGTGCGCGCCATCGAAGAAGAGGCCTTGCGGCGCATCAACGAGCTCGGCATCGGATGCCAGGGGTTCGGCGGGAACGTCACCGCGCTGAACGTGGCCTGCGAAATCGCACCCACGCACATTGCGGGCCTGCCCGTCGCCGTCAACGTGCAATGTCACTGCGTACGCTGTGAAAAGGAGGTGTTATAAGCCATGAAGAAACTGCAACTGCCTCTCTCCAAGGAAGAGGTCAAGTCCCTGCACGCGGGCGACGCCGTGACGCTCAGCGGCATCATTTACACGGCGCGCGACTGTGCGCACAAGAGATTGTTTTCCCTTTTGGATACGGGCATGCCCCTGCCCTTTGACCTGAAAGACGCCACCATTTATTATGCGGGCCCTTGTCCCGCCAAGCCCGGAAAAGTGAGCGGGAGCTGCGGCCCCACCACTTCGGCGCGCATGGACAGTTTTGCGCCGCGGCTCTTCGATTTGGGATTGGGCTGTGCCGTCGGCAAGGGAGAAATGTGCGAGGAAGTGCGGCAGGCACTCATGCGCAACACCGCCTGTTATTTCGCCGCCGTCGGCGGCGCTGGTGCCATTTACGGCAACGCCATTCAAAGTAGCGAATGCGTGGCGTTTGAAGATCTGCTCAGCGAGGCCGTATACCGACTGGAAGTGCGCGACTTCCCCGCCGTCGTCGCCATGGACTGCTACGGAGAAAGCGTGTATAAAAAATAAAACCGACGACAAAAAAAGCTCCGCCTTCCGACATTTCGGGTGGAGCTTTTTTATCTTCGGAAAACAAAAGAAAAATCAAACGACAAGAAAATCAAGTGTTTTTTGTCTCTTCCCCTTCCTCCGCTTTCTGTCGGCGGCGCAATCTGCACCAATTGAAAAAGCCGTATACGTCATTGACCAGAAAGACAACGAAACAGACGACCATGGAGATGTATTGGATCGATTCCGCGGCGGCAAACGACCAGAGCACGATCAGCACGATGTCGTTGAGCGCATAGGCAAGCGCATACAACGGACTGCGGCGCATGGTCAGCCAGACGGCAACGAAACTCGTCAACACGGAAAAAGTGCTCACCGCCAAGTTGGCCGTGTTCAAGGCGCGTAAGATGAAATAAAAGACGATCGTAACGCCCGCGCCCAGCAGCGCGATGAAAAAATATTCCTTCGCCGACAGGCGATTGACCTGAACTTCCGCTTTGTTTTCCCGATATGGATGCCTCAGCCAGGCAACGACCGACGCGACGGCGATGGGCGCCGTCATGGCGAGATAAGTGATCATTTCTCCGTAATATCGGTAAGAAAAGGAGATAATTCCGTAAAAAATACTGAATATCACCGTCAATACCTGTCCCAACACATTGCCCTTGGAGACGAATATGAGCGCGGTCGCGCCCACCAGCGCGGCCGCAACGTAAAAATAATCGGTTCTGCCGCAAAGAACGGAAGAGATGACGATGAGTATGACCGATCCCGCCCATAAACCAATTTCAAATTTCGTCAATCCGCCGAAAAAGTATTTCAGAATACGCATCTCTTTCCTCCGCAAAAAAAATAACATCCCCGTTTGCATCTTCTGAGACCTAACGACGCAAACAAGAATGTTAAAAAACATCTTTCGTACCCGGTGGCACAATTGTATTGTAACACAGAACCAAATACTTTGACAAGTATTTTTAACCGATTTCCAGAATTTATCGGGAAATCCCGTCCGGACAAAAAAGTACGGTTTTCCCTGTCAGACAAGCAATCTTCCCCTATACCATTATACCATGGTTTCCAGAATGAGCTTATCGGCAACCAGCGCGATAAACTCGCTGTTGGTCGGTTTTTCGTTGCCGATGTATACCCGCGCGCCGAAAATTGCGTTGATGACGTCGATTCTCCCGCGATTCCACGCCACTTCAATGGCGTGACGGATGGCGCGCTCGACTTTGCTCGCCGTCGTGCCGTACTTCTCCCCGATCTTCGGATATAGTATCTTCGTCACGTTATTGATGACATCGGGCCTTTCGACGGCCATTTTAATTCCTTCGCGCAAATAACTGTATCCCTTGATGTGCGGCGGGATGCCGATGGAGATGAAAATATTGCTGATCCGCTCTTCGAGCGTCGCCGCACGGCGGGCATAAGCAGGCTCACGGTACGGTTCGGCCTGTGCGCCGCTCTCGGCTCGCAACAGCTCGTCCACCCGTTTCACCGCCGTATCCGCCGCAAACGGCTTGACCAGGCAATATTTCGCGCCTTTCTCCATGGCGCGCCCGATGAGCGCGTCATCTGCAGCCGCGACAATCGTCACGCACGGAACATTCGCGGCTTTTGCCGCTTCCAGCACACCGATTCCGTCAACGCTCTTCAGAAAGAGTTCCGTTACGATCAGATCGGGATGCACCTGCCCGATCAGATCGATCCCCTCCGCTCCGTCGTCCGAAACGCCGCGCACGTCGTACCCTCCCGCCTCAAAGGCCTGAATGAGTCTGTCGCGCAATTCAACGTTGCTTTCCAGTATAACAATCTTTTTCTTTTTCATGAATACCTCCTTTGTTTCTTGTTGTATGGCTATTATAATACATTATTTTACAAAAGTAAAGCATTATTTAACAAAATATTTATATTATTTTATGTTATTTTGTCGAATTTTGTAAAATAATCAAAAGATGAAAATAATTTTGCTGAAAAGGTCCGTGAGAAGGACAAAAAATCGGATTGTTCGAGCCGCTTCGCGTCGGCGGGAGGCGGTGCACTTTTTGCTTTCCTCTCTATACTATATAATAACGGAATGCGCGCCTTGGAACGGCAATGCCTTTCGGAACAGAAAAACAAGATACGTGGCGGGGCGAAACATTACTGTTTCGCCCCCGCCACGTATGTCTTGAAAAAAATTTTTCTCAAAAGATGCAGGCGGCGCCCCGCAAGATTGCGGGGCGCCGCCTGCATAATGTTATTGTTTTTTAACGGTGTTGTTGTTTTTAAGATTAATATTGTTTTTTGACGATGTCATCCTTTTTCACCGAAACAGCCGTTCAGCCGTCCGAAAACCGGTTACATTCCCGCGAGCAACTCGCGTAAGACAGCATCGATCTGCTTGATGTTGATATTCTTGCCTTGCAACCGCTTTTTCACCAACCCGTAAAAAGACGTAACCGCGGAATCTCTGCCGTTTTTGAAATCGACGACCGCCTGCGGGCGCTCGGCGATCGCCTGCGCGCAATATTCGCGGAGCACCTCGTCGGGCAAGTCCTCGAGATCGGAAGCCTTGATGTAATCGGAAAGCTTGCCCCCTTCCGCGACCATCTTCTGCAAGGTCTTTCTGGCGACGGTGAAATCGACTTTGCCCCCATCGACGTATTTGACGAGTTGCGCAAAATCTTCGGCAGAAACGGGAATGTCGAAATTCTCTTTTTCCTCCTCCGTGCCCAAAACCGCATAAATCGTGCCCGTGATGAGCGTGGCGGCTTTCTGCATATTGCCGCCCAGCCGAACGGTTTCATCCAGAAAGTCTGTAACGCGCTTGTATTTATACAGATCTTCCACGATCTGTTCGGACATCCCGCTTTCGAGATAGCGACGCTTCTTTTCCATGGGCAGCTCGGGCATGCCCCCTTTGGTTTTCTCGATATATTCATCGGAAATATGGAAAGAAAGTATGTCCGGTTCGGGAAAATAACGATAGTCCTGCGCGTCCTCTTTGCGTCGCATGAGCGCGGTGGTGGAAGTTTCCTCGTCATAGCGCAGGGTATCCTGCGTTACCTTTTCGCCGCTGTCCAGAAGATCCGACTGCCGTTCGTACTCGTAATTGAGTGCCTTGACCACGAAATTCATGGAGTTCATGTTCTTGATCTCGGCGCGGGTACCGTATTCCTTCTGTCCCCAAGGGCGCAGGGATACGTTGACGTCGCAACGCATGGAGCCTTCCTGCATCTTACAGTCGGACACGCCGATGTAACGCATCAGGATCTGCAGTTTGGTCATATATTCCTTCGCTTCTTCGGGAGAAGAAATATCCGGCTCGGAAACGATTTCGATGAGCGGTACGCCGCCGCGGTTGTAATCGATGTATGTCGATCCGTTCTCGTGCACCAGTTTGCCCGCGTCCTCTTCGATGTGAATGTGATGCAGACGGATGCGCTTGCCGCTGTCCAGTTCTACATATCCGCCCACGCTGATCGGCATATCCGATTGAGAGATCTGATAGGCCTTGGGCAGGTCGGGATAGACATAGTTTTTGCGGTCCATGCGGCAGAGGTTGTTGATTTTGCCGTGCGTGGCAAGTCCCGCGCGGACGGCATAGGCAACGACCTGTTTATTCAAAAGGGGCAACGTGCCGGGCATGCCCGTGCAGACGGGGCAACAATGCGTGTTGGGCGCGCCGCCGAACGCCGTCGTGCAGGAACAGAAAATCTTGGTCTTTGTGGAGAGTTCGACGTGCGTTTCCAGCCCCACGACCATTTCGTATTTGCGCTGTTCGCTCATAACGAAACCCCTCCTTCCGACTCGCAAACGCCGCTGTCGGCGTTCTGTTCATAGTAATACGCCGCCTGCAAAATGTCCGCTTCGCCGAATTTTTTGCCGATGAACTGCATGCCGACGGGCAGTCCCGCCTTATCCGTGCCGCAAGGCACGCTTACGGACGGCAGTCCCGCAATGTTGACGGGCACGGTGCAAACGTCCGAAAGATAGGTCTCGATCATATTCTCCCCCGAATAGTGCAGGGGGAACGCGGTATTGGGCGCGGTGGGCGCAAGCATGACGTCGCACTTTTCAAAGGCGCCGCTGAACGCGCCGACGATGCGGGCGCGCAGGGTTCTTGCCTTCTTGTAATACGCGTCGTAATAACCCGAACTGAGCACATAGGATCCGAGCATAATGCGGCGCTTGACTTCTTTGCCGAACGCTTCCGAACGGACGGTTACGATCATGTCGTCCACCGTCGTATATTTTTTCGCCTGATAGCCGAAACGAATACCGTCGTACCTCCCCAGATTGGAGGACGCCTCCGCGCAGGCGATGATGTAATAGACGGGCAACGCGAGTTTGAGCTCGGGCAGAGAGAAACGCACGATTTCCGCCCCGTTCTCTGCAAAAAATTGCAATGCCCGTTCAATGGGCTCTCTGATTTCTTCTTTGATCCCTTCGAAATATTCCTCAGCGACGCCGATGCGCAAGCCCTTCACATCCTTGCCAAGACAAGGCGTTATCGCGGGCATGGTTATGCGCTCCGAAGTATTGTCCCTTTCGTCGTGGCCGCAAATGGCGTCAAATACGATGGCGGCGTCTTTGACCGAAGCGGTCAAGGGTCCGATCTGATCGAGCGAAGAGCCGTAAGCGATGAGCCCGTAACGAGACACCGCGCCGTAAGTGGGTTTGAGTCCGACGATGCCGCAGAACGCCGCGGGTTGGCGGATGGAACCGCCCGTATCGGAGCCGAGGGCATACGCCGCAAGCCCGCCGCAGACGGCAGACGCGCCGCCGCCCGAGCTGCCGCCCGGCACGCGGGAGGTGTCGCGCGGATTGAGTGCCCCGCCGTAGCAGGAAGTTTCACAGGTGGAGCCCATGGCGAATTCGTCCATGTTGGTCTTGCCGAGAAGGACGGCGCCTTCCCCCTGCAATTTCTCCCAGACGGTCGCGTCATAGAAAGGTTTATAATGTTCCAGAATTTTGGAACAGCAGGTCGTTTCCAGACCTTTGGTGCTGATGTTGTCCTTCAAGGTCATGGGAATGCCGCACAAAAGGGGCGCATTCCCTTCTTTCAGGCGTCTGTCCGCCTCTTCCGCCTGTGCAAGCGCCGTTTCAAACGTCGTATGCACATAGGCATTGAGGACGGGATTGGATTTTTCGATTTCCGCAATGTATTTTTTGGTCAGCTCCACGGAGGAAATTTCTCCCGCGCGGAGAAGCGCGGAGAGACGGGATATTCTTTCTTTCATTTCGTACAGTTCCTCCGCACCACAAAAAATCCGTTGCTGTTTTCGGCGTTGGAGAGAATGTCCTCATTAGGATAAGAGGGCTTTACCTCGTCGTCGCGCAACTGCTCCATCTCCATCACGCGCTCCCCTTCCGGTTCGGACGTGAGGTCGCCGACGTTGCGGTTGATGGTATCGGCAAATTCTATGATTTCCGTCATCTCGCGCGTAAAGCTCTCCAACTCTTCGTCCGTAAAGCGAAGCTTGGAAAGTTTGGCTAATTTTTCCACTTCCTGTTTTGTGATCATACGATTACCTTACTTTGATATGCGCTTCCCGAAGCTGCTGTTCGGTCACCGCGTTGGGCGCGCCGAGCAAGAGATCCTGTGCGTTGCTGTTCATCGGGAAGGCGATGACTTCGCGGATGCTCTCTTCCCCGCGCAGCAGCATGATCATGCGATCAACGCCGGGCGCCATGCCCGCGTGCGGCGGCGCGCCGTAATGGAAGGCGTTATAGAGGGAAGAGAACTTGGTTTTCAATACTTCTTCGTCATAGCCCGCGATTTCAAAGGCTTTGACCATGATTTCGGGATCGTGGTTCCGCACCGCGCCCGAGGAGAGCTCGACCCCGTTGCAGACGATGTCGTACTGATAGGCGAGAATCTCCAACGGATCTTTTTCTTTCAGTGCTTTCAGTCCGCCCTGCGGCATGGAGAACGGGTTATGGGTGAATCCGATTTTACCCGTTTCCTCGTCCGTTTCATACATCGGAAAGTCGTTGATGAAACAGAAACGGAAGGCGTTCTCTTCATAGAGATCGAGCCGACGAGCCAGCTCATTTCTTACCTTGCCCGCGGCGTCTGTCGCCTTTTTCTTTTCGTCTGCGATGAAGAAAATGACGTCCCCGATTTCCAGCCCCGCGATTTTGCGCAGTTCAGGCTTCAATTCCTCGGGAATGAATTTATCGATGGGACCGAGATATTTATAATCTTCGGCGACCTTAAAATATCCGAGTCCGCCCAGGCCGAGTACCTTTTTGGCATAATCGTCCTCCAAAGCATGGAAGAACTGATTTGGCTTACTTGCAATGCCGGGCACGCGGATGGCCTTGACCGTGCGGTTCTTGAACGCGCCGAAATTGCACTTGGAGAAGAACTCGCTCACGTCCACGATGCGCAAGGGGTTGCGAAGGTCGGGCTTATCCGTGCCGAACTGCTCCATGGCGTCCTTATAGGAAATGACGGGATAAGGCGCCTTGGTGACGACGCTGCCTGCGGGGGCGAACTTTTCAAAGACGGCAGTGAGCACTTCCTGCCCCACTTCAAACACGTCCTCCTGCGTGGCAAAACTCATTTCAAAGTCGAGCTGATAGAACTCGCCGGGCGAACGATCTGCACGGGCGTCCTCGTCGCGGAAACAGGGCGCGATCTGGAAATATTTATCGAAACCCGACACCATCAAAAGTTGTTTGTAGATCTGCGGTGCCTGCGGCAACGCATAGAACATACCTTTATGCTTACGGCTGGGCACGATGTAGTCCCGCGCCCCCTCGGGCGACGACGCCGAAAGAATGGGCGTCTGGATTTCAGTGAAACCGAGCTCGTTCATCTTGGCGCGGATGAAGTTCAACACCTGTCCGCGGAATATAATATTTTCATGCACTTTGGGATTGCGCAGATCGAGAAATCTGTATTTCAGGCGCAAATCCTCTTTGGTGTCGCGGGAGGTCGCCACTTCGAAAGGCACCGTTTCGGTCACTTTCCCGAGAACGGTCAGCTCCTTTGCGTTCAGTTCGATGGTACCCGTCGCGATCTTGGGGTTATACGTCTCTTCGTCGCGGTGTTCGATGACGCCTTCGACGGAAATGCAGGTCTCTTTGACGATGCCTTTGAGAAGATCGGCGTCGTGCAGGACCACCTGCATCACACCGTAATGATCGCGCAAATCGATGAAGGAAACCCCGCCGTGATCGCGGATGTTCTCCACCCAACCTGCCATTTTTACGGTCTTGCCCACATCGTTCTCACTGACCTCGCAAGTGGTATGCGTACGGTATAAAGTGCTCGGCATAGCTAAAATCGCTCCTTTCACAAGGGGGTATATATACCCCGTGATTGTAAATTTTTCCATGTAATAGAATACCCCATTTCTGCAAATAAGTCAATTAAAATCGAACGGTTTGCCGATATTCTTTCGTTGCCGGCAGGGAAAAATCGCCCGTGCAACGGGCTTGAGGCGCCTGCCCGGGCGACTTTCCGTCCGCCCGCTGTCCGTCCACGTGCCGTCCGCCGTTCGCCCGCCAAAAATACCTTCGGGTGCAGGCGTTAAAATTTTCTTGTCGCACGCCGCCCGTCGCGGCCGCGAATATATCCGTTCTCCCCTCGTCTTTTCCCCTTTGTTTTCGGGCATGTCCCTCCTTTAAGGAGAACAAGCCTTCGCGCAAAACCACAGACATATTTGCGTAAAGAAAAAAATCCCCGTAACAGAAAAAAGAAAGACAACGAAAAAAAAGACCAAAATAAACTGCCGGCGAATACAAACGAAAATGAAAGAGATAAATATTTTCATAAAAAATATACAATACAAAACAGAACCAGAAAAAAAAATCGTACAGCTATGATTGCAAAACATGAGGAAGCATGCAAAGCAGAAGCACAATTTATTCTTAAAAAAAAAAAAAAAAAGAAAACAAACACGAGTAAAAAA
>CALWCO010000018.1 GCA_944376455.1 uncultured Clostridia bacterium | reverse complement strand
GCAAGCGGGCCCAGTGGCGTGACTGGTCCCACGGGTGTAACGGGTCCCACGGGTGTAACGGGTCCCACGGGAGCGACTGGTCCCACGGGCGTGACGGGTCCCACGGGTGTAACGGGTCCCACGGGTGTAACGGGTCCCACAGGCGTGACGGGTCCCTCGGGTGCAACGGGTCCCACAGGCGTGACGGGTCCCACGGGGGCAACTGGTCCCTCGGGTGCGACTGGTCCCACGGGCGTGACGGGTCCCACGGGTGTAACTGGTCCCACTGGCGTTACTGGCCCCACGGGTGTGACTGGTCCCACGGGTGTAACGGGTCCCACGGGTGTAACGGGTCCCACGGGAGCGACTGGTCCCACTGGACCCACAGGCCCCACGGGGACGGACGGAACGACGGCAACCGTTGAAGTTGGCACGGTCACGACAGGAGATCCCGGTTCGGACGCGCAAGTAACCAACAGCGGAACGCCGCAAGCGGCTATTTTCGACTTCGTCATTCCGCAAGGTGCAACGGGTGTAACAGGTGCAACGGGCCCCACAGGCGTGACGGGTCCCTCGGGTGCGACGGGTCCCACTGGCGTGACGGGTCCCACGGGGGCAACTGGTCCCATGGGCTTGACGGGTCCCACGGGTGTAACTGGTCCCACGGGCGTGACGGGTCCCACGGGTGTAACGGGTCCCACGGGTGCGACGGGTCCCACGGGTGCGACGGGTCCCACAGGTGCAACAGGCGCAACGGGTCCCGCCGGAACAAGTACAACGGGCGCAACAGGCGCGACAGGAGCGACGGGCGCAACAGGCACGGCAAATCTGGCGGCTTTCCTGAGCGCATATTCCACGCCCGCCGCACCGATAACGGGAAGCACGCCTCTGACCTTCGACCGCACGGCGACACAGAGTGGCAGTGCCATTTCCTTCACGCCGAACACGTCAAGCGTTACGCTGAACGCAACGGGAACTTATTATGCTGCATACTCGGGAACGGCGACACCGTCGACCACCCAAGGCGCGTCCTCTTTCCCCGTCAGTAACCTGCTCACTTTCCAGTTGAACGGCAGCAATCTTCCGGGTGCGGCGTCCCAGCACGTTTTTTCCGCGACGGGACAGACGGAATCGCAGAGCATAACCAATGTTTTCAATGTTACGAGCGTTCCCGCGACCTTCCGCGTCCTTTCCTCGGGCGGAAATTTCAACTATTCCAATACGTCCCTCAACATCATGAAAATAAGCTGACTGACTCATTGCTGACAAAAAAAACGGCGGGCAGGTTTTCGACCTGCCCGCCGCGCTTTACACTTTCTGCTTTTCAGGAAATGTTCATGCGGATATTATTGATCGCCGACTTTTCCAGACGGGATACCTGTGCCTGCGAAATGCCGACTTCTTCGGATATTTCCGTCTGTGTCTTTCCCTCGTAGTAACGCAAAAACAATATCTTGCGTTCCCGCTCCTGCAAACGGTTCATGGCTTCCCCCAGCGCAACGTGCTCCGTCCATATTTCATCGTTGTTTTTTTCGTCATAGATCTGATCCATGAGCAGCAACGCATCTCCCGACTTGTTATAGACGGGGTCATAGAGCGACACGGGATCGGAAATGGCGTCGAGGGCATACACGACTTCGCGCTCCGCCACGTTCATTTCCTTGGCGATGTCGCCGATGGTGGCCTCCCTGTCCTGTTCTTCGAGTTTTTCGCGCACTTTCAGGACTTTGTATGCCGTATCGCGGATACTGCGGCTGACGCGCAGAGAATTGCCGTCCCGCAGATACCGTTTGATTTCCCCGACGATCATGGGAACCGCATAGGTCGAAAAGCGCACCCCCACGCTCAGATCGAAATTATCGATGGACTTGATGAGCCCGATGCAACCCGCCTGAAACACGTCGTCGGCGTTGGCGTTTTTCGACCAGAAGCGTTTGACGAGCGAAAGTACCAGACGCATATTGCCGACGATAAACTTTTCGCGCGCCGCTTTGTCGCCCGCCTTGATTCTCTGCAACAGTTCCTCGCTTTCCTTCGCCGAAAGACGGGGCAGGCCCGACGTTTCCACGCCGCATATCTCCACTTTTTGCATCATACTTTTTTGCACCTCCCGTATGTAAAAAAACAAAACGGTCGGAAGGCATTGTCAGTATGTGCGTTTGCCGCAAGGATTAAACGGGCACGGGGGAAATTTTTCCTATTCCATCTTGGAGATCTCCGCCTTCAGGCGGTCGATGATCTTCTTTTCCAGGCGGGATATGTAACTTTGAGAAATGCCGAGCATATCGGCCACCTCTTTTTGCGTTCGTTCTTCCTTACCGCCCAGGCCGAAACGGAGACAGACGATCCGCCTTTCCCGTTCGGGCAATTTATCCACGGCGGCCTTCAGAAGTTCCCGCTCCACGCCGTTTTCCACCTTTCCGTATACGGCGTCCGTGTCCGTGCCGAGCACGTCCGACAAGAGCAGTTCGTTGCCGTCGAAATCGGTGTTCAGCGGTTCGTCGAAAGAAACTTCGGCTTTCAGCCGGACGCTGCGGCGCAGATACATGAGAATTTCGTTCTCGATACAGCGCGACGCATACGTCGCGAGCTTGATGTTCTTTTCCAGCCGATAGGAATTGATGGCCTTGATCAGTCCCAAGGTGCCGATGGACACGAGGTCCTCGGCGTCCACGCCAGTGTTGTCGAATTTACGGGCTATATATACGACGAGGCGTAAGTTGTGCTCGATCAGGCTGGCGCGCACGCGGTCGAGATCCTGACTCTTATCCAGCTTTTCAAGCAATCGGGATTCCTCTTCGGCGTCGAACGGCAGAGGCAACGCCTCCGTGCCGCAGATGTAATGCAGGGCGTTGTCCTCCGGAAGTTCCCCTTCCTCGGAGGACAGCACTGAAAACGGCTCCTCCCTGCCCTCATCGGCTGTCAGTTTTTTCCAAAGCAGACGTATCCTTTGCAGTAATTTTTTGAACACGGCGTCCCTCCTCCTTGCACAGTTGCGGATGCAATATGATGTCGTATCCCTTGCCGAGCGGCGCGGGCGCAAGGGCAAAATATACATTGTCTATTATATTCTCATGTTCTCCCGAATATATCACCAACCGTGCGGGAAAAATTTTTAATTCCCCGTCGCCCGTGACGGTATGTACATACAGACTTTTCATCTCCCCTTCGGGCGGCGGGCCGCCGAAAAGCCGCCGCGCGGCGACGGGATCGACGAGACACGCGGGACGGCCGCAAAAAGACAGGTGATTGCCCGTATCCAAAAATCCCGTTCCCGTATCTTCCCGTCCGTCCGAAAGAAGGATTTTACAGCGATAAAGAAGTTTTGTCCGACGGTATCGGCGGTAAAGCGCGCCGAACAGGCGCAAAACGGCGATCAAAAAAACGAGTCCCGCGGCGAGCACCGCCCCCATCGGCACGGACGACACGAAATATCCGCCCGCCATATCATATTCGAGGTCAAAGAAGGCATACATGCCCAAGAGCAAGCCGCCAAACGCAAAAGTATACAGATAGAAAAAAATTGCCGCGAGAGCATATTCTTTTACCGTTTCGGCGCGCGTCGCCGCAAGGACGAGCACCAGTCCGAAGAGATAGCGCACGGCAAACGCCCACACCGCCGACAGGTTGAAAAACGGAAAGAGAACGGCAAACGCCGCACCGCCCGCCGCGGCGAGAAACAGTCGCCCCTTGGCGACGGGCAGCCGGACGGTCTTTTGTGCGAGGTATAAAAGCGCCCCGTCCAAAAGAAAATTTTCAGCCAAGGCATACTCGATGTAAACTTCCACCCCTCTTCCCTCCGTGGAACGAGTATACCGCCCGCAAGGCGAAAAAAAATGACCCGTTTTGTCGGTGCGGGTCATTTTTTGCGATATATACCTTACTCTTAATTTTACCCTTTACTCTCCCCGGTTCCCGCACGAAAAATTTCCTTGGGCCGAACGAAAAAACAACACAAAAAAAGAACGCATGAAAAAATCTTTCCACACGCTCCTTTTTCTCTGCTTTGCATATGCGAGCCATTCACTCGACAGTATTCCTGTCTGATTCGATTTTTTACCCGTATTCCGCAAAGCTATATATGCAAGCCGCGAAATACGGTTCGGAGGAGGTTTGAAGAAAATAAATTTTCCTTCGCTCTGTCCGGCTTCCGCGTTCCGCCGCTGACATTGACAGTATGCGCGGCGAAATGCGTTTTATGCACGACGAAAAAACTTTTTTCCGTGCCGATGCTCCTCTATTTGTTCGTCTGTTTATTCGTCGTCATCGGGCAGGTCGACGTTGTGATAGACGTTCTGCACGTCGTCGAGGTCTTCGAGGGCTTCGAGCATATTCTCAAAGGTCTTGACCTTGTCCGCGGGCAGAGCGATCTTGTTCTGGGGGATCATGGCGATTTCCGCTTGCAGGAATTTGATCTTGTCCTCGATTTCCTCATTGCGTCTGCCCTTGGGCGCCGCCGCGACCAGTTCGGCGTTCTTCTCTTCGAGATATTTGCGCACGTCCGAAAAGGCTTCGGGGGTCGTGAAGATCTCGTAAATATCGTCCTCGACTCTGATGTCGTCCGCGCCCGCATCCAGCGCAAACTCGGTCATGGTATCCTCGTCCAGTTCCAAAGTGCGTTCCACGACGATGTAGCCCTTGTTCTCAAAGTTATAGGAAACACAACCCGTACTGCCCATCGAACCGCCGTGCTTGGAAAGAACGCTTCTCACATCCCCCGCGGTGCGGTTGTTGTTGTCCGTCAGGGTCTGGATGATGACCGCCGAACCCGCGACGCCGTACCCTTCATAGGTCAGCTCCTTATAATCGGAGCCGCTCAGTTCGCCCGCCGCCTTTTTAATGGAACGCTGGATGTTGTCGTTGGGCATATTCGCCGCTTTCGCCTTGGCGATGACGTCTGCCAATTTGCTGTTGGTGGCGGGGTTAGGATTGCCCTTTGCCGCCACTGCCAATTCTCTGCCGAGTTTTGTGAATATTCTCCCGCGCGCCGCGTCGGCCTTGCCCTTCTTCGCGGCGATGTTGTGCCATTTGCTGTGTCCTGACATATCGTTTTCTCCTTGTTTTTTCAAAGATTATGTTCTGTTGTTTTTTCAAAATCCCCGCGCTTGAGCGCGTACATGACGATGCCCGCCGAAACGGCCGCATTCAGACTCTCCTGCGTGCGGCGCATGGGGATCGTGACGGTGTATGCCGTCAGCGATTTCACCGCCGCGCCGATGCCGTGCCCCTCGTTGCCGATGACAAGGCAGAACTTATCGGGCGGAACGAACGAAAACACGTTCTGCCCGTCCAGATCGGCCGCCACCAGCGGGACGCCCGCCAAAGCGGACAAAATTTCCTCTTCGGCACCGATATACAGTTTTGGGGGAAAGACGCCGCTCATGCTCGCGCGGACGGCTTTGGGGGAATAGGGATCGGCACAGCCGATGAGATAGATCTCCTCGTATCCGGCGGCATTGGCCGTGCGGACGATGGCACCGAGGTTCCCGGGGTCGGAAACGCCGTCCAACAGAAGACAGCTCTTCTCGGGCGGTTGCACCGCCCCGTCCGGCAGACGCACCACGGCCATCACGCCCTGCGGCGTCTTTTCCCCCGATACCTTTTCAAACAGATCGTCCGAAAGGATAATCACGGGCATGGACGCCTTCAAAAGCACGTTCCCCGCATCGGAAGAAAGGCGACTTTGCGCGCTTTCGGAGAACACGAGCAACGTGATTTCACCGCCCGACGCCATACATTCGGACACCATTTTTTCGCCCTCCGCGAGGTATTCGCCGTACGCCGCGCGATACTTCTTCTGTTGCAGGGCGATCAGTTTTTTGACCGTTGGATTGCTGCGGGAAGTGATGAGCATAGTCCGACCTTATTCACACCTTTTCTCTCTTCAATATCAAATAAAAGCCTTTAATGTCGTCTTAAAGGCTTTTATCGTCTGTTTTTTTTACAGAGCCGCTTTGGCTTTTTCCACCAGCGCGGTGAAAGCCGCGGGATCGCTGACGGCGAGCTCGGAAAGAACCTTTCTGTTCAGCGTGATGTCCGCATTCTTCAGGCCGTGCATCAGCTTGCTGTAAGAAATGTTGTTTATTCTGGCCGCGGCGTTGATACGGGCGATCCAGAGCTGACGGAACTCTCTCTTCTTTCTCTTTCTGCCGACATAGGCATACTGCAGGGACTTCATGACCGCTTCGCGGGCAATTCTGTAGGAACGGCTCTTGCTGCCGAAATATCCCTTGGCAAGTCTCAAAATTTTTCTGCGCTTCTTTACTGCGTTTACCGCTCTTTTAATTCGCATTTTCTCTCTCCTCCTCTTACTTCTTGTAAGGCATCATGCTCTTGACGTTGTTTTCCTGTGCGGAAGACACGAGAGTATTGGTGTGCAGTCTTCTCATTCTCTTTCTGTTCTTGGTATCCGCAATGTGGTTCTTGCCGCCGTGGGGTCTCTTGACCTTGCCGGTCGCCGTCAGCCAAAAGCGCTTTTTCGTTCCGCTGTGCGATTTCTGTTTAGGCATTTTATATGTCCTCCAAAAAATTTTTTCTTTTTATTTTGTTATCTTTTTCCGCGCCGGCCTTACTGTTTGGCCGCCGAGAGCATCATGATGATGTTCCTGCCTTCCTGCGCGGGCGCTTTGTCCATGACCGCCTTGCCTTCGAGCATATCGAAAAAACGTTTCATGACGTCCACGCCCAAGGATGCGTGCGCCATCTGTCTGCCGCGCAGGCGGATGGAAACTTTCACCTTGTTGCCCGCATCGAGAAATTTCATGGTCTGCCGCGCCTTGACGTTGAGATCGCCCACGTCGATGGTCACCGAAAGTCCCACTTCTTTGAGCTCAGTCACCTTCTGATTGCGGCGGTTTTCCTTTTCGCGCTTGACCTGCTCGAAACGGTATTTGCCGTAATCCATGATCTTGCAGACGGGCGGAACGGCGGCGGGAGAAATCTCCACCAGGTCCAGATCCTCCTCTTCCGCGAGACGGAGCGCTTCCTGCGGCGACATGATGCCCAGCATCTCGCCCGAGGACGAGATCAGTCTGATTTCTTTTGCACGGATTTCGCCGTTGATGCGGCTTTGGTTCTTGTTATTAATTTTCTTGCACCTCACTGAAAAAAATAACGGGTCGCCAATCACAAGCGACCCGTTCGTTTTCTCTTCGATGACATCTCCGCCCGCACGACAAAGTTGTCGGAAAAGACGAAATGTACAGATAAAAAACTATGGAGCCGTACCGGAACGTTTTCCGCACGGCGAGAAGGTTCGCTTCTGCTTGACTTCCATAATCATACTATAATTTATCCGTTCTGTCAATCGTTTTTCGGTATTTTTTTACATCGATCCGCAATATTTTTTCTCGCAAACGGACGGTTTTCCCGCATTCAGGAGAGCGTCACGGTCGAATAGAGCTCGAAACAATCAAAATTGGTGGAATCGGACCCCGTCGTGAATACGATGACGTTCTCGCCCGCCTGCAGGGAAACCATACAGAGTTTGACGCTGACGAACGTGTGCCATTCCTCTTCCCCCGCGGCGCACCCGGCGACCCAGCGGTTCTGCATGGGAACGGAAATAGGTTTTCCGTTTACTGTCACCGTAAACCAGGCACAGAAATCCCCGTTCTGCGCGCGCTTGCTCACTGTCGCAAAGAGATATGCCTCCGTCGCCTCTGCCGCATTCACCGTGTAGGTGAGCGTCCGCCCCGGATTGCCGGAGAGGTCCCCGACGTACCCGCCGCCGCTGGCGTAATCCCGCCCCGTGCGCACGGCCGCGGCCGTCAGTCCGCCGCCGAACGTGCCGTCCTCCGCTTCGAATTTATAAGGTTCGGCGCCCTCGGGAACGGGTTGATCGTCTTCCGTTCCCCCGCCCAGAACGTCCGACCCGTCGCCCCACTGGAAATTCAGATAGTTGAAGCGCGAGTACAGCCAGCCGTACAGATATTCCGCGGCCTCGCCCTGCGTACGGAAAGAATTGACCTGCGCCGTCAGTTCGCCGTCGCCGTTGAGACGGTTCGGCCAGCGCTCGAAATTACTCTGATAATATGCCTCATACGTCGTCGACTGCTCTTCCACCAAAGAAAGCGCGGTTTTCAGGACGTCGTAACGGCAAAGTTTTTCCCACTTCTCGCGCACTATGTCCATAAACCAATCCTCATGGATGAGGAGCACAAACCACGGATTACTGCTGTTGGCCGCATACATGCCCGTCGCGGAGGAAAAACCGTTCTTGATGCCGAACGCCGAATCGAAATCCCAGGGCGCTTCGAAGGTCAAGAGTTTGTTCCCTTCCGCGCTCATGTCCACGGACATATAGAAACTCGACCAGGAGATGTCCGGATCGCAGGCGATCTCGCTGAGAATGTAAATATCTGCCAGCGACTGCACGTCGATCGCGGCGGACACGGCCTCTTCGGCCGTATCGTAAACGCCGTCCGCCGCCACGAGGCCCGAATAATCTTCGTTGAAACGATAGAACGTATCGTTATAGGCCGCTTCGTATGCGATCGTATAGGCGTTCTCCATGTACGACTGAATGAACTCGAGTTGCGGGAACTTCACCGAGGACAACCCGTTGTATTCCTCCAACCCGTCCTCGGAATAGATGTCGCTCTTGACGGTGTAACCGTTGACGGCACCGTACGTCGTGTTGCCGTTCAGCGTGCGCAACGGCGCGTTATGATTGTAACTGATCTCAAACGTCGGATCGCCCGCGCCGTTGGGCATGTTCCGTTCGTCCGTATAGTAGCCGTCCATTTCGACGAGATAGCCCACGTCCGTCCCGCCGTACGCGTCGGGCACTTCGCTCGTGCTCGTGCGGCCTTCTTTCACTTCCTGCTGTTCGACCAGGAGATAGACACCCCAATACTGATCGTTTATGTACACTTCGACGTTGCGGTAATCGGAGGAATAGTACCCGTCCGAACCGAGGATGGTCTTGCCCAGATAGAACGCCGTCGTGTTGTTGCTCATGGAAAGGTCCTTCCAGTCGGCGAGCAGAACCCAGTTCTTGAATTTTTCGCCGCCGTGCAACCCCAGCATGCTGTTCTTCTTGTCCAATTTGATGCGGATGGGTTTCTTTTCATAATTGAGCGTGTAGTTGCCGCGCACCTTCACTTCGGTCTTCAGGTCCGTCAGTTGGTATTCGCTGTCGCAATTGTCCACGCTGATGGTCGCATCGACATAATCGATTTCATCGCGCAATTTGTTGTCCCGATTGTAATCGGTGACGAAACTGTTGCTTCCGTCAAGCGTGTTGATGCGCACGGCGGGCATCTCCTGCGTGATCTGCGGACGGTAAGAATACCGCTCGCGTTCCGAGGAATCGTCCTCGACCGTGCCGTCCCCGCCGCCGGAAGAATCCTCGCTGCCGCCCGAACCGCCGGAAGAAATCGACGGACTGCCGGGACCGCCGAACGACTCTTCGGGGGTACAGGCGCCGAAAATGCCGACGAAAAAGACGAGACAACAGAGCAGTGCCAAAAACTTTACGATTTTTTTCATCTTTTCCTCTCCCTTGATCGCATGCCGTTTCCGATAAAATCAATATAAAATAAATAATACCTTTATTCCATAAAATCTTTATCCCGACACAATGATCCGATACAATCATGCTACCTCTTTACCGCTTTGTCAATCCCCCTTTTTTGCCAAAAAAATTTACCCCCCTGCGCGCGTACGCGTCCGGAAAAATTTTCAAGGCAAAAGGCGGCGGCGCGAATCCCATCGCGCCGCCGCCTTCTTTTGTTGAAATAAGCCTGCCATGCCCGCGACGAACGACATTTACCGCGGCAATCGGCAAGGAAAATCCGACGCAAACAAATAGCGTCAGAACGCCGTCTTTTCATCGCGCTGTTTCAACACCAACGCAATGAAATCTTCCTTCTTCATGACGACGCTCTTTTCTTCCCCTCTCTTACGGACGGAAACGGCGCCTTCCGCCGCTTCCTTATCGCCGACGACGGCGATATAGGGCACTTTTTCGAGCAGCGCCTCGCGGATTTTATAGCCGATTTTCTCGTTGCGCAAGTCCGTTGCCGCGCGCAGGCCCTTTTCGGACATCTCCGCGGCGAACGCCTTGGCATAGTCCTCCGTACGCTCGGTCAGTGTCAGCACTTTGACCTGTACGGGCGCGAGCCATACGGGGAATTTGCCCGCATAGTGCTCGATGAGGATGCCGATGAACCGTTCGATGGAGCCGAACGCCACGCGATGGATCATGATCGGGCGATGTTTCTCGCCGTCCTCACCCGTATATTCGAGATCGAAACGCTGGGGCATTTGGAAGTCGAGCTGAATGGTGCCGCACTGCCAGGTCCGACCGATGGAGTCTTTGAGGTGGAAGTCGATCTTCGGCCCGTAAAACGCGCCGTCCCCTTCGTTGACGACATACGGAAGTTTCAGTTCGTCCATTGCCGCACGCAGGGCGTTCGTGGCCGTCTCCCAATCCTCGTCGCTGCCCATGCTGTCGGCGGGGCGGGTGGAAAGTTCGACGTGATAACTGAAACCGAAGAGGCTGTACACCTGATCGATGATGCGCACGACCCCCTTGATCTCGTCGGTAATCTGTTCGGGCGTCATAAAGATATGCGCGTCGTCCTGCGTGAAGCATCTCACGCGCATCAGCCCGTGGAGCTGTCCGGATTTTTCATGACGGTGCACCAGGCCAAGCTCTCCCATGCGCAAAGGCAGGTCTTTGTAACTGCGCGGCTCGAGTTTATACACCAGCATGCCGCCGGGACAGTTCATGGGCTTGACGGCGCAATCCTCGCCGTCGATCTTGGTGGTGTACATATTGTCCTTATAGTGATCCCAGTGTCCCGAGGTTTCCCAAAGGGAACGGTTGAGAATGATGGGCGTGGAGATCTCCACGTATCCTTCCTTGGTATGGATCTGACGCCAATAGTCGATGAGCGTGTTCTTGACGATCATGCCGTTCGGCAGGAAGAAAGGAAACCCTTTGCCCTCGTTCATGAAGGCAAAGAGTTTGAGCTCCTTGCCCAATTTGATGTGGTCGCGCTTTTTGGCCTCTTCGAGCATGACGAAATAGGCTTCCATCTCCGATTTTTTGGCGAAAGCCGTACCGTAAATACGGGTGAGCATCTTATTCTTCTCACTGCCCCGCCAATAGGCCCCCGCGATGCTCGTCAGCTTGAATGCCTTGATCTTGCCCGTGGAAGGCAGGTGCGGGCCGCGGCAGAGGTCGACAAAATTGCCCTGTTTATAGAAGGAGATCGTGGCGTCTTCGGGCAGGTCCTGGATGAGCTCCACCTTATATTTCTCGCGGAAGCCCGACATGAGCGCCAACGCCTCGTTCCGCGGCAGCGTAAAGCGTTCAAGCGGCAGATCGCTCTTGATGATCTTGGCCATTTCCGATTCAATCTTCGCAAGATCGTCCTGCGTAATGGGCGTCACGAAATCGATGTCGTAATAAAACCCGTTCTCCACGGTCGGACCGATGGCGAGTTTACAGGTCGGATAGATGGTCTTGATCGCCTGCGCCAACACATGCGCACAGGTGTGGCGATAGACCGACAGTCCTTCGGGATCTTTGAGCGTGACGATCTCCAAAACGTCGCCCTCGGCGAGCGTCGCCGACAGGTCGGCGAGATTGCCGTTGATCTTTGCGGCCACCGCGCTCCGCGCCAGCCCCTCGGATATGGCGGCCGCCGCCATGGCACAGCTCGCCCCCTCCGTCAGCTCCAGTTTATCCCCGTTTTTCAGAACAATATTCATATCGTTTCTCCTTCAACAGATGTTTTTTATGACTTCGCCGACAAGCCCCGTCGGACCGCTTCAAGGTCAAGAAAAAACCGCAACCCGCCCGATCAAAGCGCGATAAAAAAGAAAAAACCTTAAACCGCCGCATACGATACGGCAATTTAAGGACGCGGACGCCGTCCGCGTGGTTCCACCTTAATTGCGCAAGGAGAAGTCTGCTTCGCCCCGCGCCGCTCTTTGTGTTCGGTTGAATAAAATAAAGCGGTTTCGCTTGTCGTTCCCCCTTGCCGCGATTTCAGCCCCCGCGGCTCTCTTTGAAGGGAGTTCGGGCTACTTGTCTTTAAGTGCTTTTATTGTAACACCGCCCGCGCCGATTGTCAACCGTTTTCCTTGCCTGTTTTTCACCTTTTTCCCCGTTTTTCCCTCCTCACCGTCCGCACGCTCGAAAAAGGTATGCGCGCCGTAATACCGCCGCAAAAAAACGGCGACACCGTCGGACAGCGGACGACAGACGTGTATTTCCGCCGCGCCGCAGAGCAATATTTCCGCCGCCGCCGAAAGTTCGCCCGGTCCGTCCGCACCCACAAGCGTACCGCGACGGCAAAGACGGTATTTCCCGTCATACACGCTGCAACCGTCCACATACGCCCGCCCGGCGTTGCCGTCCACAAAATAACGCATGAAGCGGTCCATCTCTTCCCGCGTGAAATCGGGCGGGACGTAAGACGCGATCTTGTCCCACTTCTCTTTGAGGCCTTTCAACCGAAACACGAAAAAGCCGTCGAGCGCGCAGGCAGCATCCCGCAGACAACCGCTTTCCTGCAGACGCGTACGGATATATTTTTTCTCCGCGGCCAGATCGGCGGCGATGAGCGCGCAAAGAAAGAGTTTCCGCTCGGACAGGGCAAGCCCTTCCAGCGGCAACGCCGCGGAGAGAAAAGAATACTTATACCCGATGGCGATCGTTTCGGCGATCGTTTCGCGCAACGCGTCCCGAAATTGCGCGTCCGGCCCCGCCCCTTCAAGAACGACGGCAGAGCGGGACTGCCCCGCCAGAAAACGCAGACGGGGACGGAAAGCGGGCAACAGGACGGAAAGGGCGTTATAGAGATATGCGATGCGGGCGCTCTGTTCGCCCGCGTCGGAAACGAGAATTTTTTCCACACACCTATTGTATGCCGTCCGCGCGGAATTATTTATCGGGTTCCGATTTTTTCTGTCCGACCGCCGTTTTCTTTGCCGTTTTTTCTGTTTTTTCTTTTTACACGTTTTTTCCGTAAAATACAGGCATGGTATAAGTCTGAAAAGCGTTTGCAGAAGGTCAGAACAGCTTTGTGCCGCAACGGGAGCAAAATTTTCGACCTCGGACGACGGGCGCGCCGCAATGCGGACACACAGTCTGCAGGTTCTCTCCGCACAGGCCGCAAAAAAGACTTCCCGCGGCGTTCAATTCGCCGCAATGGGGGCACGGCTCCGACTGCGTTTCCTGCAGAGGCGCAAGCTCGTCGCGCTCATATTTTACGCTCTCCCGACGGAAAGCGATGCCCAGAACGCCGATCCCGCCAAAAATCAGAATAAATCCGCCGCTCGTGAGAAAGAGCAAAAGTCCGAGCGGAACGTTCAACGGATCGATCGCCATTAAAATGAGCCCCACCGCCTCCGCGACCACCCCGACGCCCGCGGCACAAAATCCGGCGATTTTCAAGATGCACTTGATCTTTTCATGCTTTCCGTTCACAAGAAAAACCTCCCTGTCTTTTTTCTGTCTTCATTATACCCGTTTTGCCGACCGAAAAGCAAGCGTTCAAAGCGGGAAGAACCAATATTTATCTCGCCCTGTCGCAAGTCCTTTTGCGGCAACATCTGTTGCCGCAACTTGCCTGCCCGCATCTTCTTTTACGGCAATTTTTCATTGTTTTTTGTAACTTTTTCCGTTCTTTTTCGTAACCGCCCGAACACTCTTTTCTGTCCGCTCTCTCAACTTTCGGGCTTTTGGCTTTTTTACAACTTCGTTGCCTTTTTCGAGCGGGTGCTTTCTTCGCGCGGGCGGACGTTTCCCGCCGCCCGCGCGTTCGGTTTTGCCGCCCCCGCGCACGATTTCCCTGTTATCTCTCGCTTATCCCCCGCACAAAGCCGCGCGGTGAAAACATCCCCCTTTCTTTGGCGGGCGTGTTCTTTGCGGGCGCGCAAAACACGGCCGCCAAACAAAAACACGCCCGCAAATGAGTTGACGGGCGCGCGGAAAAGTAGTAAAATTATAGAGATATTTTCGACAAGAATACACATCGCGCCGCCGTCGCGGCGCAAACGGGAGGCGATTGAAATTTATGGATATGAAATCCGTGGAAAAAAAGTGGCAGGAAAAATGGGAACAGGCGGGAATGCACCGCTTCGACAGAAAAGACCTGGACAAAAAATTCTATGTCCTGGAAATGTTCTCCTATCCCTCCGCGGCAAAACTGCACCTCGGGCACTGGTATAACTACGCGCCCGCCGATTCCTATGCGCGGTTCAAACGCATGCAGGGGTATGCCGTCTTTCAGCCCATGGGCTTCGACGCGTTCGGTCTGCCCGCCGAAAATTACGCCATCAAGACGGGCGTGCATCCCAAGGACTCCACCGAACAGAACATCGCCAACATGGAACAGACCCTGCGCGAAATGGGCGCGTCCTTCGACTGGTCGGCGGAAGTCAAAACCTGCGACCCGTCCTATTACAAATGGACGCAATGGATGTTCCTGCAACTCTATAAGCACAATCTGGCTTACCGCAAAGAGGCACTCGTCAACTGGTGCCCCTCCTGCGAAACGGTGCTCGCCAACGAACAGGTGGTGAACGGACTGTGCGAACGGTGCAAGAGCCCCGTTTCCCGCCGCAATATGACGCAATGGTTCTTCAGAATCACCGATTATGCCGAGGAACTTTTAAAAGGTCTCGACAAGATCGACTGGCCCGAAAAGACCAAACAGATGCAACGCAACTGGATCGGTAAATCGACGGGTTGCGAGATCATCTTCAACGCCGATAACGCCGATAAGGACGAGATCAGAGTCTTTACCACCCGTTGCGACACGGTGTTCGGCGTCAACTATGTCGTGCTTGCGCCCGAACATCCCCTCCTGCGCAAACTCACCACAGAGGAAAACCGCGAAGCGGTCGAGGCCTATATCGAATATGCCGCCAAGGCCAACGACATCGACCGTCTCTCCACGTCCCGCGAAAAGACGGGCGTATTCACGGGAAGTTATGCGATCAACCCCGTCAACGGCAAGCGCATCCCCGTCTATACCGCCGATTACGTGCTGTATTCCTATGGTACGGGCGCGGTGATGGCCGTCTCGGCGCACGACGAGCGTGACTTTGAGTTTGCGAAGAAATATAACCTGCCCGTGACGCAAGTCATCAAAGCCAAAAAGGGCGAGACCGTTCTGCCCTACACCGAAAACGGCGTGCTGATCAACAGCGGAAAATTTGACGGGCTGTACGGCGAAGAGGCGCGCGAGGCGATCGCCGCCTACCTCACGGAGATCGGAAAGGGAAGCAAAAAAATTAACTACCGTCTGCGCGACTGGTCGGTCTCCCGTCAGCGTTACTGGGGCGCGCCCATTCCCGTCATCTATTGCCCCGACTGCGGCGCGGTGCCCGTGCCCGAAGAGGATCTGCCCGTGGAACTGCCCTATGACGTGGAATTCCGTCCGACGGGAAAATCCCCCCTCGCTTCCCACGAAGGGTTTATGAACTGCAAATGCCCGCGCTGCGGCAAGGCCGCGCGGCGGGATCCCGACACCCTCGACACCTTTGTGTGCTCGAGCTGGTATTACCTGCGCTATCCCGACGCGCACAACGAAAAAGCCCCCTTCGACGGAAAGATCATCGACAAAATGCTGCCCGTCGATACCTATGTCGGCGGAGCGGAACACGCCTGCATGCACCTCCTGTATGCCCGTTTCCTCACCAAAGCGCTCCGCGACATGGGATATATCCATTTCGACGAGCCGTTCAAGCGTTTGGTACACCAGGGGGTCATTCTGGGTCCCGACGGATCGAGAATGTCCAAGACCAAGGGCAACGTCATTTCGCCCGACGATTATGTCAAGGAATACGGCGCGGATACCTTCCGACTCTATCTGATGTTCGCCTTCTCCTACACCGAGGGCGGGCCTTGGAGCGACGACGGCATCAAGTCCATCTCCAAATTCATGGACAGAATCGAGAGAATCGTGGAAAAGATTGCTGCCATGCCCGAAACGAACGGAACAGACGCTAAAAACGGAAGCGACGAAAAAGAACTCGAATATGCCCGCCATTACGCCATCAAACAAGTGACGAAGGACTTTGAAGGCTTTTCGTTCAACACCGCCGTGGCAAGATTGATGGAGCTCACCAACGCCCTGTATAAATACGACGGACAGGCGGAGAAAGACGGCGCGCTGATGAAGATCGTCGCCGACGACCTCGTCAAACTGCTCGCCCCCGCCGCTCCCGCTTTCTGCGAAGAACTCTGGCAGAAACTGGGGCATACGGACGATTACAGCATCTTCCAAACCGCCTATCCCGTCTGCGACGAGAAAAAGCTCGTGCGCGACGAAACCGAATATGCCGTGCAGATCAACAGCCGCATCAAGTGCAAAATGATGATCGCGCAAGGGTTGAGCCAGGACGAGATCCGCGCCGCGGTGTGCGAAAACGAGGAGATCAAACCTCTGCTCGAAGGCAAAACGGTCAAAAAGTGCATCGTCGTGCCCGGCCGACTCGTCAATCTCATCGTCGGTTGACCGACCTGAACTTTTCGCGGAAAAACCAAACTTTTTTATAAATTATTGTCGGGAACGGCATAAAAAAAGTTGAAGTTTTTAGAATTTTGTGTTATAATACCGAGAGTGCAGGCAGAACAGTGCCGTCTGCCGCCATTTACGAAAATCAAGAATTCAAAGGGTTTGAGCAATCATGAGCATTATCAATTTACTCGTTCCGAGCGATTTTTATCAGGCTTATTTCGTCATCGGCATCATTATGATCGTCCTGATCGTACTGCTGGCCATCGTGTCCATCGTCTTCGTGATGATGCAGCCGAGCAACTCCGACGGTATCAATGCCATTACCGGTTCCTCCGAAACCTTTTTCGGTAAAAACAAGGGGAAATCCATCGAAAGCAGACTCAAGCTGTGGACGATCATCTGTCTGGCTGCGATCATCGTGCTTTCCATCGTTTTCTATCTCCTGCCCGTCTTCTTCGGTTGATGCGCAAGAGGGTAAAATTCAACCGATTTTGTTTTTACGGTTAAAAAAATCAGGGGCGGCTCGGTAAAACGAGATTGCCCCTTTTTGCTTCTTTTCCCCTCTTTCGGCGGGCGCGGCGCCCTCCGACGGGAAGATCGCAAAACAACAGAGCCGAAACGGAAAAATAAAACACAAGAAAATTGCCGAAAAATCTGCTCATACTGATTGAAAAATACGCAAAGAATACACGCATTATCATACGGGAGAACAAGCAAGTGAACGTAAAGGACAAGATACTCGCCAACTTCAAAAACGGAAAACTGACCAAAAAAACAGAGAAAGAGATCGCCGCCGCGCTGGGCATTCACCGCGGCGAACAAAAAGACCTGATCAAAATTTTACGCGGCCTGTGCGACGAAGGGCTCCTTTGCCGCGACGGACGCGGGAGATTCGGCACGCCCGAACAGATGGGTGCCGTTATCGGCACCGTTTCGGCGCACCGCAACGGATTCGCCTTTCTCATCCCCGAGGACCGCAAAAAATACCCCGCCGACTTCTTCATCCCCCGCCGCGGCATGAACGGCGCGTTGCACGGGGACAGGGTGTCCGTACTCCGCCGTCAAAGCGCGCACAGCGACGACGAAGTGGAAGTCATCCGCATCCTAAGCCGCGGGTATTCTCAGATCGTCGGCACGTTCGTGCAGGACAGACAGGGGTGCTTCCTGCGGCCCGACGAGGAAAAATTCACGAAGGATATATTCATCCCCCGCGGCAAGACCATGGGCGCGGTGAACGGCTCCAAAGCCATCGCCAGGATCACCTCTTACCCGCAAGGCAAGGCGCCCGGCGGGGAGATCATTGAAATTTTAGGGCGGTCGGGCGACTTCTTCACCGAAGAACTCGCGCTCATCCGCGCGCATGACTTGCGCGAAGAGTTCCCCGAAAAGGTATGCCGCGAAGCGGCCGCCGCGCCCCTTTCGGTGCCCGAAAGCGCAATGCAGGGGCGGCTCGATCTGCGGGACAAACTCATCGTCACTGTCGACGGCGAGGATACGCGGGACATCGACGACGCCGTGTCCATCGAACGAAACAAGGGAAATTATATCCTCGGCGTACACATCGCCGACGTATCCCATTATGTGCCCTTCCGCGGCATTCTCGACGAAGAGGCGTATAAGCGGGCAACCAGCGTCTACTTCCCCGACCGCGTATTGCCCATGCTGCCCAAAGAGCTTTCCAACGGGATCTGCTCTTTGAACGAGGGCGTGGACAGACTGGCCCTTTCCTGCATCATGGAGATCGACGCCGAAGGGAAAGTCGTCAAGCGCAAGATCGCGCGGTCGGTCATCCGTTCCGCGCACCGCATGACCTATCATCAGGTGGAGGACATCGCACGGGGCATGCCCGAAGCAATTGCCGCTTTTCCCGACGCCGTCGGGCTCGTGAAAGACGCCTTTGCCCTGACCGATATACTCAAAGCCATGCGGCGCAAAAAGGGCGAGATCGAACTGGACGTCAAGGAAGCCAAAATTATGTTCGACGCGGCGGGAAAGATCGTCATTCCCGATTACGAACGGCTCAAATCCCAGGAAATGATCGAACAGTTCATGGTGCTCGCCAACGAAACGGTGGCGGAGTTCATGACCGAAAAGAAAGCCCCCTTTGTCTATCGCATTCACGAAAAACCCAAGCCCGAAAAGGCAGAAGAGCTGAAAAATTTCCTCATCAGCATCGGCGTGCCCGCGCCCTACGATCCCGCCGACGTCAAGCCCGAAAATTATCGCGCCATTCTCAAAAATGCCGAGGGCATGCCCGTGGCGTCTGTCATTAACCGCGTGATGCTCCGTTCCATGATGAAGGCGCGCTATGACAGCGTCAACGCGGGGCATTTCGGGCTTTCCTCCGCCTGTTATTGCCACTTCACCTCCCCCATCCGCCGCTATCCCGACCTCTGCATCCACCGCATCATCAAGCTCGTCTTAAAAGGACAGGACGACGAGGCGCGCAAAAAATACGGCTCGTTCGTCTCGGAGGCGTCGGTGCAGTCCTCCGAATGCGAGAGAAAAGCCGTCGAGGCCGAACGGGACGTGGACGATCTGTATAAGACCGTGTATATGTCCGATCGCGTGGGGCAGGATTTCGACGGGGTCATTTCGGGCGTTACTTCCCACGGATTTTTCGTGGAACTCCCCAACACCGTCGAGGGGTTCGTCCCCTATGCCTCCCTGCCGGAGGACGAATACGAATATTTTGAAGAGCGGTTCCTCTTGCGCGGAAAGGCCAATTCCTTCCGCATCGGCGACGAGGTGCGCGTGCGGGTCGCGGGCGTCGATTTCGGCAGCCGCGAGGTGGATTTCCATTTTTTGCAAAAATTAAAGGAAATCGGTTGAAAAACCGTACCCTGTCCGGAACGGTTTATGGTATAATAAGATCATGAAAGTCATCGTAAAGAACAGATCGGCGACATTCGAATATTTCATCGAGGACCGCTATGAGGCGGGCATCGCGCTGGAAGGCAACGAAGTCAAGTCCCTGCGGCTGGGCAACGCCAATTTGAGCGACAGTTTCTGCCTCGTCAAGAACGGGCAGGTTACTTTGGAAAACGCGCACATCGCCCTGTACGAAAAATCGGGCGCATTCGCGCAACGCAACTCCCGCCGCTCCCGCAAGCTCCTTCTGCATAAGAAGGAAATCGCCAAAATCGCGGGAAAAATACGCGAAAAGGGCTATACCCTCGTCCCCCTGCAACTCTATTTCAAAGACGCCCTCGTCAAAGTGGAAGTCGCCCTCTGCAAAGGCAAACATACCTACGACAAGAAGAAGTCCATCGCCGAACGGGACAGAAAACGCGAGACCGATCGCGCGATCAAGGAATATTCCTGACAAAACTTTAACATTCTAACAGATATAGAGAGGTAAATACTGATATGAACAACGAGAAAAAGTATCAATTGGACACCCTGTGCGTGCAGGCGGGCTATTCGCCCAAGACGGGCGAAAGCCGCATCCCGCAAATCTGTCAGAGCACCACTTTCTACTACGGCAGTACCAAGGCCATGGCGGACTGTTTCGACCTGAAAAGCGACGGGTATTTCTACACCCGCCTTTCCAACCCCACGCTCGCAGCGCTGGAGGGAAAGATGGCCGCCCTCGACGGCGGCGTCTGCGGCATTGCCTGTTCGTCGGGTATGTCCGCCGCCCTGCTCACCGCGCTGACTCTCTGTCAGGCGGGGGACAACATCGTCACTTCCTCCTGCATTTACGGCGGCACGTTTAACCTGTTCGGCACGACCCTGCCTAAACTGGGCATTGAATGCCGCTTCTTCCACCCCGATGCACCCGCCGAAGAGATCGAAAAACTCATCGACGACAAGACCCGCTTCGTGTTCGGCGAAACCGTGGCGAATCCCTCGATCGTCATTCTCGATTTTGAAAAAATCGCGAACATATGCAAAAAGCATAAACTGCTGTTCATCGTGGACAACACCCTGGCCACGGCCGTCCTTTGCCGCCCGCTCGACCTGGGCGCCAACATCGTCGTATACTCCACGTCCAAATACGCCGACGGCCATGCCGCGGCGCTGGGCGGCATGATCATCGACGGGGGCAATTTCGTCTATAAGGACAACCCGCGCTATCCCTATTTCAACCAACCCGACGAAAGCTATCACGGACTGGTCTACGCCGATTTGCCCGTGGCGTTCGGCACGAAATGCCGCGCACAGATGATCCGCGACCTGGGTGCGATCATGGCGCCGCAAAACGCCTTTTTGACCTTCATCGGGTGCGATACGCTTGCCCTGCGCATGGAACGGCACAGCAGCAACGCCGCAAAGGTGGCGGCTTACCTTGCAAAGCATCCCAAGATCGATTGGGTCAAACACGCATCCCTGCCCGATAACCCCTACCATGTCCTCGCCGAGAAGTATTTACCCAAAGGTCAGGGCGGCATGATGAGTTTCGGCATCAAGGGCTCGGTGGAAAAATGCGCCACCTTTATGGAAGCGTTGCAACTCATCACGCAGGAGACCCACGTCGCCGACGTCAGAAGTTGCGTTCTGCATCCCGCATCCACCACGCACCGCCAGCTCTCCGCCGAAGATATGGAAAAAGCGGGCGTGCCGCAGAATCTCGTGCGTCTGTCCGTGGGCATTGAGAATCCCGACGACATCATTGCCGATCTCGCACAGGCACTCGAAAAAGTATAAGGTCTGCTCCGTCATCCGACTGCAAACGACATACAAATGAACCGCAAAGGGGGGCGAGAAAAATTTCCCCGCCCCCTTGCGAAAAAGTTTACTGACGAATAAGGAGGCGCGCCTATGCCCATCGTCATCGATAAGGATATTCCCGCCTATTCCATCCTCGGCGCGGAAAAAATCTTCGTCATGGAGAAAAACAGAGCGTCCACCCAGGACATCCGTCCGATCGAGATCGCTCTTTTGAACCTCATGCCGACCAAAGTGGAGACCGAAACGCAATTCATGCGCCTTCTCTCCAACTCCCCCCTGCAAGTCAACATCACCCTCGTGCATACCCGCTCCTATCGGTCCAAAAACACCGAGGCGGCCTATCTGGATCGATTCTATAAATCCTTTGACGAGATCAGAAACCGCCGTTTCGACGGCATGATCGTCACGGGTGCGCCCGTGGAGACGATGGACTTTTCCGAAGTCGCGTACTGGGACGAGCTCAGGGAAATTTTCGATTTCACAAAAACCAACGTAACGTCCACCATCTTCATCTGCTGGGGCGCGATGGCGGCCTTGAACTATTTTTACGGCATTCCCAAGCATAACCTGAAAGAAAAACTTTTCGGCGTCTATGCACACCGCCGCACCCCGTCCGATCGGCCCGAACCGCTGATGCGGGGCATTTCGGACGAGTTTCATATGCCGCACTCCCGACATGCCACCGTGCTCAAAAAGGACGTGGCGAAACATCCCGAACTGAAAATTCTGGCCACGTCCAAAAAAGCGGGCGCCACGATCATTGCCTCCCTCGATTACCGCCAGGTGTTTGTCATGGGGCACATGGAATATGACCGCGATACGCTCAAAAAAGAGTACGAACGCGACTTAAAAAAGGGTTTGCCCATTCAGAAACCTTTCTGCTACTTTGCCGACGAAACCTGCAAAAAAGTCAACATGAACTGGTCGTCCTCTGCCAATCTGTTCTACAACAACTGGCTGAACTACTGCGTCTACCAGGTAACGCCTTACAAGCTGTGATCCCGGGCATGGTGCGGGCGCGATACGGACGTATCGCATCAAAAAAAGCATGACTTTCTCTTCCTGAAACGGTGTATGCGAAGCGTCCCCGACCTTGATGTTGTTCAAACATTTTTGATGCAAGCTCCGATCGTAAGAGAGCGGGCGGCAGAAAATTTCTGCCGCCCGCTCTTTACGCTTTTTTTGCTTTTTACCGATTAGTGTTTCTTTTCGAAACTGTCGCAGCAAGTGCACTGTTCGGCACTGCATCCGCAACCCACATGGATGTGGGACAGCGAGCAGTTCTTTCCTTCCACGTTGAATTTGCAATCGCTGACGTTGCAGCCGATGCAACTGTTGACATTCTGCATACTTTTCAAACCTCCTTTGTCTTTCAGTATGCGCAAAAGCAAGAAAAATAAACCCGAGGGGATTGACATTCCCCGTATTTTGCGGTACAATATAATCAGTGAAAGGCATCGTTCCCCCGCACGGACGCGGGCGCACCCTTCCCCGCGGTGAAACGTCCTTCCGGACGGGCACGGATGAACGATGAGACTGATTCTATGCACGGAGGATTTGCAACACATGAAAGTTATTTTAAAAACGGACGTCAAGGGCAGCGGCAAAAAAGGCGACATCATCGAGGTTTCGGAGGGCTATGCCAAAAACTTCCTTCTCAAAAAGAATCTTGCGGAACCCGCCACCGCCGCTTCGATGAACGAGGCCTTGCAGAAAAAGCAGGCGCTTGAATTCCACAAAGCGGAAGAACTCAAAGCCATGCAGGCACTGGCCGTTTCCCTCAAGGGAAAAAAAATTACGCTCGCCATCAAGACGGGCGAAAACGGAAAACTTTTCGGGTCGGTCACATCCGCGCAGATCGCACAGGAACTTGCCGCCGCGGGGTTTGACGTGGATAAAAAGAAAATACTCCTCAAAGAGCCCATCAAAACCCTCGGCACCTATACGGTCAATATCCGCCTGATGGAAAAAGTCGAAACCGAGATCACGGTCGAAGTCGTCGCCGCATAACGGCGCGGCCGTCGGCTTTGCGCGATCCCCTTTTTGCGACGCGGACAGAACCCGATGCGGACAGGTTTGGCGCAAGAACGCCCGAAAAATAACGGGCAATCTCATTCAAAAACGAAAAAGCCCGCGGCACTTCAAAGTGCCGCGGGCTTTTTCTTGTTTCAAGGCTTTTTCCCCTTTGTTTTACCGATTGAAAACCGGAGAAAAAACAGTACAAAATCGTGCTCTTTCCGTTGCATTATCCTTAAACGAATACCTCTCGGGAATTATTTATGCAGAAAACGCGTCTGCGCGTCGAGAGGCGCGCCCAAGGTCTCCACGGGGCGATACTCTCCGTCGGGACAGAGCTTGCGCGCTTTGACGTTGTCCGAAAGCATGGTCTGCAAAAAGTCATCGATCTTATCGGCAATCTCCGCGTTCAGGACGGGCGCGGCGATCTCCACGCGCTTGTCGGTGTTGCGCGTCATCAGATCGGCGCTGGAGATGTACATCACGCGGTCGTCGCCCTTGCCGAAGGAATAGACGCGGGAGTGTTCCAGAAACCGACCCACGATGCTGACGATGCGGATGTTCTCCGTCTTACCCGGCACGCCGGGCAACAGGCAGGATATGCCGCGGACAATGAGTTCGACCTTTACGCCCGCGCGGCTCGCCTCGGAGAGCTTATCGATGATCGCTTTATCCGTCAGGCTGTTCATCTTGGCGAGAATATACCCTTCTTCGCCCTTTTTGGCCTTTTTGATTTCCCGATCCATATATCCCATCAATCCGCTCTTGAGCGTCTTGGGCGCAACCAACAGGCGCTGATAGGTGAAATCGGGATTACAGATGGAAACGTTGCGGAAAAAGGCGACCGCGTCCTCTCCGATGCGTTGATCGGAAGTGATGATGTTAAGGTCGGTGTACTGGCGGGAGGTGGATTCGTTGTAATTGCCCGTTCCCAAATGGGTTATGTAGCGCAATTCTTCGCCCTCTTTGAGGACGATGGAGATGATCTTGGAATGTACCTTGTAATTCTCCATGCCATAGATGATGGTGCAACCCGCCTCCTGCAGTTTGCCCGCAAAATACATATTGTTCTCTTCGTCGAACCGCGCGCACAGTTCGATGACGACCGTTACCTGTTTGCCGTTCTCGCTTGCGCGGCAAAGGATTTCGGCGATGCGGGAATGATGCGCCAGACGATAGATGGTGATCATGATCGAACTGACCCGCGCATCCTTGGAGCACTCCTCCAACAGGTCGACAACGGGTTCCATGCTGTCATAGGGATAGGAGAGGAATACGTCGCGGCGGGATACCGTTTCGATCAGCGACGGCGACGCGGAGAGTTCCGCGGCGACCCTGCCCTTGAAAGGAGGATATTTCAATGCCGCGCTCTTCTCCGCGGGGAAGTAATTCCCGAGCGAGAACATGAATTTATAATCGAAAAACCGTTCGTCCGTATAACAAAATTTGGCGTTCAGGCGCAAAATTTTGAGGAGGACGTCCTTCAGTTTGCTGTTCTTCCGATCGACTTCCAGCCGCACGACGTTCATTTTCGCGCGGGATTCGACCTTCTTTTTCATGATCTCCGGGAAATCCCGTTCGACGTCCGAGTCGTCTATCTGCGTGTCGAAATCGGCGTTGCGCGTCACGCGGAGCATGAGCTGGTCGCTGACGGCATAGCCCGTGAACGCCTGCCTGCCGAACAGGCGCAAGAGTTCTTCGAGCGGGATGAGACGCACTTTCTTTTCCCCGCCGCTCAGGCGATACAGCCGGTCGAGGGAAGGATTGACCGCCACGACGCCGAGCATACGCCGACCGTCCTTTTCCAGCTGGCACAACATATAACTGCGCTGATTTTCAAACTGCATCAAAGGATGCTTTGCGTCGAGCACCATCAAAGAGAGCAACGGCAGAACGTGGCGATTGAAGATGCCGCGGCACTCCTCGACCTGACGGGGCGTCAGGTCGTCTGCGCGCAAAATGCGCAACCCGTTGTTGGACAGCTCCTTGCGCAAGGACGCATAACAACTTGCCCGCACCTCATAGAGTTTGCGGACGACCTCGCTGATGCCGTCGAGCTGTTTGGCCGCCGTCAGGCCCGTTTTATTCTCCGTCGCCTGCGGCTCGGAAATGCTCTCGTTGTACAGACTGCCCACGCGTACCATAAAAAATTCATCCAGATTGGACGTGAAAATGGACAGAAATTTACACCGTTCCATGAGCGGATTGGTGAGGTCGGTCGCCTGATCGAGCACGCGCTTGTTGAAGAGGAGCCAACTGTACTCGCGATTGACATAAATATCCCGTATAAATTTATTTTTTATTTTTTGCGGGACGATGAACTCTTTCAATTTCTTTCTCCTTTGATTGTTTGCTTGTTTATTCTCATGTGATTGTCTGTTTATTTATCTTCGGGGGAAGGGTGCGACAATTCTCCGCCGCCCGATCCGCCCGAAGGGGGGCATGCCCGTGCCCTGTATTTTTTGTTTTTGCCCGTTCTACTCGGACATGGGTATTTCTTTTTGCCCTTTATCGCTCCGTCATTCCTTTTCTTCCGTACGGATCTTTCTGGGTCTGCCGCGGCGTTTGACGGGCGTATCTGCGGACGTCGGTTGCACCTCGGTCTTTTTCTTCCTTCCCGCGCCCGTGCGGCGGGACGAACCCTGCGGCGATGCTTTTGCCGCGGCCGGCTCGTCTGTCTTCTTCACTTCCGTTTTCTTTTCTTCTGTTTTCTTTTCGTCGGCTTTCTTGTCTTTGCGGACGCGCTTTTCTTTTTTAACCTGCGCACCGTCTTTGGACGCCGAAGGCGTTTCGGCGGCTTGCGTGGTCATCAAAGGCGGCACGGCGCGCTCGGTGCCGTCGACGGCCTTTTTGGAGAAATCATAATACAGCCCCGTTTCTTCGCCGCGGAGAACGAGTTCCAGATACCCCTCCTTTACGCCCCGTTCACTGACGACGATGTTATCCACGCCGAAACGCTTGAAGAGCGTCTTGAGCACGACCGCCGCCACGCCGATGAGGTGAAACTTTTCGGGCGCGTTGTTGAGGATAAGTTTGGAACGGTCCTCGCCCGTCAGAAGATGGGCGACGAGTCTTTTGAATTTTTTATAGACGATCATCCGCGTCTGCGCCGATTTTTCGTTGACGAAATCGGCATAGATCTCGTACATGGCACTGTTGGCGGCGCCGACCATGACCGCCGTCGAATAGACCCCCTTCTCGGGAAGCCCCGCGCGGTCGAGTTTGCGGTTGACCGCCTTGCGGATGGCTTTGGCTTCTTCTTCGTCGGGATAGATATTCCTGACGAATTTACGGTAAAGATCCAATAGCCCGAACGGCAGACAGCGCATCTCTCCGCCCGTCTTGCTCCCCAGGTCGCATATCTCGATGCTCTTCCCGCCGAGATCGATGAGGACGGGCCGTTCATATGTGGAATAATAGATATTGGCGACATAATCGCAATATGCCTCGGTAGAACCGTCGATGAAATTGACGGGCAGGCCCGTCTCTTCGAGTACACGCATACGCACTTCCTCAAAGTTTTCGATGTGGCGGAGCGCGGCCGTGGAAATGAGATAACAGCGCTTTGCGCCCAGCCGCTCGCACGTTTCCTTCATGCCGTGCAGGCATTCCGCCAACTTATCGATGCCGCGCGCCGAAAGACAATGGCCGTACAGATAGTGCACCAGACTGATCGCCACGCGCTCTTTGAAGATGATTTCGCTCTTGTTTTTGTTCGAGCTTGCCACGATCATGGACAGACTGCTCGAACTGATGTCGATGACTGCATAATTCATATAAACTCCTTAATGCCGTTGAAGCGTAATAAAAGTATTGCCTATATTTTACGCGTTATCCCCGAAAGAAATGCCGATGCTGCGCGCAAAGCGCACAATTTCCGATGCGGGCGAAACAAATTTATATTTCCCCGCGATCTCCGTGAGCGCGTTGAAGGTGATCTTGTTGCCGACGGAAGCGACCGTGACGCCGAACCGTCCCTGCGCCGCCAGCCGCGCGGCATAGCCGCCCAGGCGGGAACAGAGCAGGCGGTCATAAGCACAGGGCGTGCCGCCGCGCTGGAGATACCCCAGCACGGAATAACGCGCCTCCGCGCCCGTCGTCTGCGTGATGACTTCCGCGAGATGGCGGGTCACCGTCGTTTCGCCCTGTTCCGTGCGGATGAATGCGCGCTGATCCTTTTTGAATTTTGCCTCATAGTCCAAAAGCGCGCCCTCCGCCACGGCGATCATCGTGCAGGATTCCCCCGCATCGAGTCGCGCACGCACAAAATTGCACACCGCGTCGAGCGAGAAGGGTATTTCGGGGATCAGAATCATATGCGCGCCCGCCGCAATGCCCGTCTGCAGGGTCAGCCAGCCCGCCTTGTTGCCCATGATCTCCACGAGCATGACCCGACTGTGACTGCGCGCCGTCGTAGTGATGCGGTCAAAGGCCTCCGTCGCCACTTCCACCGCCGTCTGAAAACCGAACGTTACGTCCGTGCCGTAAATGTCGTTGTCGATGGTCTTGGGTACGCCGATGACGTTGCACCCCTCCATGCTCAAAAGCGCGGCCGTCTTATGCGTGCCCGCGCCGCCCAGCGTAAACAGACAGTCCAGCCCCATTTTTTTATAATTGGCGACCATTTTGGAAAGACGGGATCCCCCCTCTTCCGCAACGGTCATTTTCTTGAAAGGTTGCCGCGACGTGCGCAGAATGGTGCCGCCCAAAGCAAGAATGTCTTCAAAGTCCTCCCGTTTGAGCGGATAACTCTCCCCGCGGATCAGCCCGCCGTACCCGTCGGGAATGCCCACGATTTCCACGTCCTTGACGTTCTGCAAAAGATACAGCCCGATGGAGCGGATGACCGCGTTCAACCCCGCGCAGTCCCCTCCGCTCGTCAAAATTCCGAATTTCATGTTTTATCCTCCGTCGGTTATTTTACTACAAATGCCCTTCTTTGTCAATATGACCCCGACCCGTTGCGCGTGATTTTACAATAATTTTACAAGCTGTGAGTATACTTTTCCTCTTTTTCGACGAACTTCTCCCCTTGCATTCAAAAAATATTTTTTTCCCAGACCGAACGGCCGCATTGTCCTTATGATTTTTATTGCGCCGCCCTGCAAAAGAAAAAAACGGCTTGAAGGCCGTTTTTTATCCCTTGATTTGTCTGTTTATCCGTCATCCGTCCGACGGACGAAAGAAAGAATGCCGTAAGCGAGGCGATTCAACCGAAAACGACGTCGAGGGTCATCATCAGTACAAATCCCAGCATGACGCCCCAGGTACCGAGATGGGGATGCGACTCCATTTTTGCGTCTGGAATGAGGTCCTCGGCGACGACGAAGATCATGGCGCCTGCGGCGAACGCGAGAAACCAAGGCTGTGCGGCCGCAAGATGAGCGGCGAGAAAGAATCCGACGATGCCGAAAAGCGGCTCTGCCGCGCCGCTAAGGACGGCATAACCGAAGGCCTTTCCGCGGCTGCCTGTCGCCGATTTCATGGGCAGAGCTACCGCCGCCCCTTCGGGCAGGTTCTGGATGCCGATGCCGACGGCCAAGGCCAGCGCGGCAACGAGTGCCTGCTCGCTCCCCGCCATCGCCGCGGCGCCGAACGCAAACCCGACGGCCAAGCCCTCGGGAATGTTGTGCAGGGTCACCGCCAACAGAAGTTTTACGGGTTTTTTCAACGCCACGCACGGGCCTTCGTCCTCATTCGTGCCGCAATGAGTGTGCGGCACGAGTTTGTCGAGGATGACGAGAAACACGCCGCCGAGAAGAAACCCGCCGACGGCGGGGACAAAACTCCATGTTCCCCAATCGGCCGCCCCCTCCAAAGAAGGCAACAAAAGCGACCAGACGGACGCGGCGACCATGACGCCCGAGGCAAAGCCCAGAAACAATGTGTTGAACCGCGGCGAAATTTCCTTGCGGAACAGGAATACCGCCGCCGCGCCGAGGGCGTTCATGACAAAGACCAACGCCAGGCCGATACACGTAAAAGCAACTTCGTTCAAAAGATTTTTCCTCCCGATCGCCTCTTAATATTTTTATCCTTTCCTTTTTGCGCGATCCGTTTCCTTGCCTATTCGCTCTTTTTCGCTCCGTTTTCTTCTGCGATTTCCAGCATCATCTTCAACGCTGCCGTAAGCAACGGATTTTCTCGCGTACTATCGTAAATCTCTTCCACGAAAACGGCACCGTGTTGCAGTAAAAGAAGAAAATATTTTTTATATTGCAAGGACGGATACTGCACAAAAAGCCTGTTCAAAACATTGTTTTTCTCCTGCTTGTCCGCCTGCGCCATCGCATATTCAAAAAACCGAAAATCATTTTCAAACGTCCCGATCCCTGTTTCCTCGAACAGGTTCTTATTTTCCGACCGCACCAATTCGTTCATCGTATAGGCGAGAGGCAAGCGCATTTTACAGTCGGGATAGCGTCGCTCCGCCGACAAGAACAAATCATACGATTCAAAAAACGGGAAAAAATGAGCATAAAACTCCTTGTCGTCCCGTCTTAAAATTTCTATCGCCTTTTCTTCCTCGCTTTTATTTCCGTCATGCAGTGTTTCATATACCCTGCATTCATATTCGTCGACCCGATTGCCGCGGGAACGTCTGATGTAAGCAAAAATTTTCAGGGCTCTTTGCAATACCGCGCCGTGCGCCTGTATCGTCCTGTCTTCGGCAACAGGCAACCCGCTTACGCCTTCGGCACCGGAAAGACAGCCGATTTTCAACGCCCGCCGCGCTTGTTGCACCGCGCCGCTCTTCAGCATTCGAAGCAATTGTTCGCCGTGAAAAGAAACTCTGCTGAACGCTCTCCATGCCTCCTCTCTGCCGCCAAAATCCCTGCCGACGGAACCTCTGCCGGACCCCGATCGGCATAGCCGGGACTGTTTTTGCTTTTGCACTTCGTTGTCCGATTCAATCATACCGAGCACCCGGTCGGCAAGATCAAACTCCCCCAAGGCACACGCGTCTTCGACGATATAAGGAAGTGCAAAAAACCAATATGCCCATTGATTTTTCGGGAAGATCAACTTCTCCGCCGTCTTGTTCCCCTCTCCCGCCAAGCGGATGATGACGGAAAAAATATCCCGACGGAGAACGGGAAATTTACCTTTTTGCATATCCTGCCACTCTGTTTTGGTCTGCTCTTCCAATAAAAGGTGGGTATGAAAGGGTATCTGCCCTTTCTCAATGCATTGTTCTTTTTCAAATTCATCCAGCGTCTCGGTGCGCACGAGCAGTTCAAAAAAATCGCCGTAATATTTTTTGACCGCATCCCGATTTTTCCCGTTCGCAAAGGAACCGATAAGCTTAGAAAACAAAAAAAGATAATGTTTTCTAAATATCTTTTGACTTTTATATTGAATGATATAATCCAATATATTTTTATTGGATTCATCCGTATTGCAGATCGTATTCTCTGCTTGTCGCTGCTCAAACAATACCAAATCGTCGTTTTGCGCGCAGCGCTCGGCGACAGACAAAGTTCCCCGCGTATCTTTTCCCGTCATAAGGTAATCCAAGGATACGCCGAAAAACTCTGCAAGTTGAACGACGGTTTCAAAATCGGGCTGCGTTCCTTCCTCCCATTTTTTTACCGCTTGCGGGGAAACATGAACCCGATCGCCTATATCCTGCAACGTATATCCCCTTTCCTTTCTCAATTGAGAAAAAATTTCGTTGAATGTACTCATACTTCTCTCCTTACAAATAAATCGTTATTGATACCATGATACCAAACAAAACGAATATATGCAAGCTTATGCTTTATAAACATTGTTGAACCCGCATATTTGCTCAAAAAAAATATACGCCAAGTCTTCAACCGTCAGTTAAAAATTGCAGAACAAAATAATTTTTACGAGAACACAACCGCTTTTTATGTTTCAAGAATTCCTTCTGTTCCTTCGGGCAAGAATTTTTTCTGTCAGGCATCGGCTGATCACATTTCTTTTTTACTGTGGGCCTTATTTTCGTCTCCGATCAAAAGAAATGTACGCAGAAAGGAAATATCCTGTTTCCATTCTCCGATGCGGTTGCGGCGGGCGTGCTCCTCGTTGGCCCTGCCCAACGCGGCGCGATAGTCCGCATAGGAACATCCGTTGACCTGCATGAACCATTCTTCGGCCTCCCGTTCCCTGCCCATGAGCTGTGTTCTGCCGATGTGAATGACCTCGTGGCAACGCCGACAGACCGCCACGATGTCCGTGAGCGTCTGTGTGGCTGTACTTTCGTCGTATGCCCAACGCTCGTGCGCTTCCGGCCGATCGGTCGAAAGACCGCAGATCGCGCATTTTCCGTTTGCGCGGGCATAGGCTTTGCGCCGCACGCGGTCCCAGACCTCGCGCGGCAGGAAAGAGCGGAGGTTGCTGTACCAACAGCCGTCGGGGATCAGTTCAAAATTGAGTTTATAGTTCTTTTCGTGCATGCCCCGCTCCTTTTCGGCGTTCGACGCAAACGCCGCCCTTTCTTTTTTCTGTTACAGTATACCACAAACAAAGACAATTGACAAGTGTCAGAACGATGAATTGTCAAACTAAGTGCAACACTTGATAAGATTTTCTTGGAACAAATCTTGCGGTGTTCGGAAATGCAAAA
>CALWCO010000017.1 GCA_944376455.1 uncultured Clostridia bacterium | reverse complement strand
TTAAACTATATCACAAACTTTTTGGTTCGTTACTCTTTTTTTATCATCTCTGTCTCACATCTATTGTAATCCTACAAGAAACACGGAGCAAAAGTTGCTTTTTCGCTTGACAAGAGCAATAAAAACCCGTATAATGAAAGTTGCACGGTGAAAAGAACGAAATCGTTGCCACCGACGGGTTTTGCAGGTGTCGCCTAGCGGTATGGCGTCAGCTTCCCAAGCTGATTCCGGCGGGTTCGACTCCCGTCACCTGCTCCAGACCGAAATAATACGAACCCCAACATGGAGTTCGTATTATTTTTTGCCCGCGATTTCTTTGGCATGATCGTCCGTTTTGAGTGATTACCTTTTGCTGCCCTCTCTGAATTTGTGCTTTTTCGGTCGGCTATGGTAGCATAGTTCCTCGCGGAAGTCAATGGCTGCAAAATCGTCGCTGAAAACACCCATTAAAGACTTTGAGAGCCGAGTAAGGTTGCGTTCCTTACTCGGCTCTTTTGCTGTCTATGAGGCATTTACGCGATTTCTACGCAACGATTTTGGCTTTGTCCCGTTGACTTCCGCAGGCTTGCTATAAAGAATACCGACTTTTACCGTCCTATGCACCTACGCCTGTTGCCCGAAAAAGGCAAATACAAATTCAGAGGTGTAAAAATGGAAATGTTGGTAACCAAGTTCTCAAAAGGAAAGTATCGCAACGAAGGCGAACTCTTCGCCGAGTCTATCTCGGAAAACAACGTCAAGCTCATGGGCGAGATGATAGCATTGCAAGCGCTGCGTACCGTCAAAAAGTTCGATATGAAAGTTGCAGACAGGCTGTATATCGGTCTCATCAAAGACCTGCACCATATGGGCGAGATTGACTATATCGTATCGGATGGTTATGACGTAGCGCAAACGGCAATCTGTTTCCTATATCAATTCGTCGGTCGTACAGCACATGAGATTTACGGCAAAGACAGCAAAGGAAAAGAGATCACCATAAAACTTGCATGTTATCGCGAAGTAGACCACTTTATCAATCTTCTTCGCAACAGACCAGATAGGCGAGGAACAGTTGTTGAATCCATTGACTTTACGGACTACAAGGCTCTGCCCATGGATCCCGTAAATTGCTTCGAACACGAACAGACAGATTACAGCAAATACGACGAAATTGTAGAGGCTTTGCAGTTATCCGCATTGGAACTCGCCATTCTGAACTGCTATATGAACGGCATGAGGCAAGCAGAAGTGTGTGCGCAACTCGGAATCGGCAGAGGAACGATAAATCACCATAAAGCAAGCATCCGCCAGAGATACTACAACCTTTACGGTGCATTTTGATATGACTTACAACTACATACAAACGTAGAGGCAGACACCTTAGATGATGTCTGCCTTTGTTCTGAAAACCGATTACTGAAAGCTACACGTTGACTACTTTATTTATTACAACTCACCACAAAGCGATTCCAAATGTAAGGTGGTATGTTTGCATCTGCACTTGCTTTCCTTCGTCCCAAAAAATAAAATACTTCCTATAACTATTCCGATCATCAAAAAGCCAGCCTGGGATATCACTTTTCAATAACTGTTTTGCAGTATCTTGATCAGTCCTCCCAACAATGAAACAAGAAAATGTTTCTTTATAGTCGTGATATAAAAATTCATATTCGAAGCGCGTCGTTGCCACCATGCAGGCAGCACGTAACCGCTTTCCTTGCCGGAACAAAAGCGAAAACATTGCGCGGAAGCGCTCAATCTCTTTATCGCCGCGGAAACGGCACATGTTTCCGAATACGACCAATAAAAAAGGCTGTTTCTTTAATGCGGTTTCGGAAAGCGCATTGCGGTAATTCAATTCGTCAAAGAGCTTTTCAAGAGAACGAAAACAATCTTCTTCCCCTTCAAACATCGCACTGGTGCTGCCTGCGCAATGTCCGTTTTTCCGCAGATAATGCGGAGCAAAGTCGTCCGTAAAAAGATAATATTGAAACTCTTCCTTTGGAAAACGCAAAAGCAGGCTAACTAAAACGGTCGCACACCCCATATAATTCATGCCGAGCCCCGTCCAACACGTCGCCAACAGATTTCCTTCGGTCATATCCCAAAATAACGGCACATTGCTACCATCAAAGCCAACGACAGCCTGCATAGCAGTATTTTCTATAATCTGCGGACAAGTCAAGAGCGACAAGGCGTGCAACGCTTTCTCTTTATCCCGATCATCCGCTCGATTGTTATTATAGATATATTGTTTAATATCGTTTAGTGTATTATGAATAATCGCCATATAGTACCTCTATTCAGCCAATAATTTTGCAGATATCGCAACTTCCAAAGGCGCATATATATACATATACCATGGCTTACATTAAACACTTTCTCGACAAATTGATACAAATTTAGAGGTAGACACCTAATGATATCTGCCTTTTTCCATAAGCACTCTGCGGCGGTGTACAATAACTGTTCCAACCGATCTTATGCCAATACTCGGCTATATCTTTGGAATTGAGAAACGATACCGTATCGATCATTCCTCCCACCGTTTTACTTTTCCGCAAATTACAACTTTATGCAGTAAAAGTTCATCGCCGAAACGAATACCGTATTCGCCAAACCCATCGCCTGCAACGGCATGGAAAACATAATAATTACTATATAACAAATCGAGTTTATACCACCGCTTACCGTCCTCTTGTTCAAAGTAACTGACTTCCAAAACAGTGCAAGTCAGCGAACGGCATATTTCCTTAAAATCCCCCTCTCCCTTTCCTCCGAATTTTTGCGAAAATGTATACCTTTTCCCTTTGTCGCCGACCGGAGAACGATCCTCTTCTCCCCTTCTGAAGATGACCGAACCGTCCAACAGAAACAGACGCAGATCGATAGCAAGTTTTTCGCCCGGCCGTAGATTTTGCAGCTGTTCCCCGACGGGTTCAACCGTAAGAGGCACATAATCTCCGCCCAGCAGCCAAACATACAGGCAACCGCTCTGCGTGCGATGCCCGTATTCCGCATACGTCAGTGTATTCTCCTCAAAATTTCCTTCCCACCAATCTTTATCGAACATACTTTCTCCCCCAATAAAGAACTTTTTTCGATGCGCCATTATAAGCCCTGCAAAACGAGGCGATACGTCTCTACGACCGTCTCTTCCTCTCCGCAACAGTATAAAGCGCGGCCGCTCGTTACGGAATTATTTTCCGTCAAAAACCTGTTCCCCTGTTCATGCAGAAGATACCGCCCGCCGAGGTCGCACGCATGCCCTAAAAGATACGCTGAAAAACTATTGCCGAACCAATAAAAACAAGGATTTTTCAGCGGCGCTCCCGTAGCAAGCATACACGCTGTTTTTAATTTTCTCCCCTGCGTAAAAATCTCCGAAAACAATTTACGGTATTGTAGCCAATAGCTGCGCAGGCTCTCGTCGATCCCGGCAAAGACTACAATAATGTATGGCTGTTTTTCGAGCTTATCTTCCGGCATCGCCAGCCTTTTATCGATTTCAGAGCGAAGCGATGCAAAGGCTTCGCCGCAATTCCCCTGCCAAAGCGCGCCGCTCCCCCTGCAACGTTTATCTTCCGCAAAAAAGCCGCGCGCATTTTCCCGCGCAACATAAAACCAATTCAGTTCCGATTCGGGAAAACGGCACAGGCTCAGGAGGACAAGGCTGTCGCCCTGCCCCACAAGGTCGCCGCTCGCCAGCCCGCTGACGAGTAAATTCCCCTTCCGCGGCTCCCAATACCGAGGCGTGCCGTCCTCTCCGAACCCGACGACGGCGCGGAATGTCCCGTCTTCAAACACTTTATGGCGCGCAAGCCGGGCGAAAAATTCCTCCGCTTTTGCTTTTTTCTCTCTGAAATATTCCAAGCGGGATTCGTCGCCTCGGCTTGAAAACCGCTCTTCTTCCGCATAGAAATATTGCCGTATCCTTTCTTCGGTCTCTTCGAACTCTCTCATGGATCTTGACCTATAACCTATCAATTTGTTTCATTCGATACGGAAAAGCCGTCTTGATCAGCCGTTCTTCTCCAAGCACAGATGCGCTACCCCATGCCGTTGCACGTAAGTCATCGCATAAGAATCTTTATGCGCTTTGATCATTGCGATCGACAACACAACTTGCCGGTTGGAATAAAAACTCCCTCTTTCCCGTGATCTTTGCGCTTCTGATTGTCGGAAATCCCCACCCACTATTTATCTAAATCATTTGTTAGGCATCCCGCCAGTCGCTGTTTTTCGGGAGGTCTTTGATAATTTTTTCGATCGCGCTGTTGTACGGCCTCATGTCGATCTGCGCATCGACAAAAAGCTTTTTCAGTTCCCCCCAGTCCTTTCGCGCCGCTTTGCAGATATACCTCCGAAATGACCGATACGAAATTATTGTTTTTAATATCCTCCGAATGCTTTTTGATTGCCTCTACAATTTTGCCATCCATGCTCATGAGTCATTCCTCCTTTCAACGTGATTTTACAGCAAAATGATCCGCTTTTCTTTCACGGCATCCAAACGTCTTTCTATATTTTTATCCCCCGTAAACAAAAACACCTGTCTGCCCGATTCAAGCGTCTGCCCCAAAAGCTCCGTAAGATCCACGCAATCATCGATATGGTCGGGCAGCGCACTGATAAACAACGGTTTTTGTACGGTGCGACCCATCGCTTTTTGCACGTCGTTCCAAAAACGGTTGACTTCCAAAAAGCACAGATATTGAAACAAAACCTTTTCCGTTTCACTGAAAATACGGTCCGCCCGCGCGTTTTTTGACAATAAACCGCCGTCTTCATCCATCGTCAACCAAAGCCTCTTTTCAATGCGGATCGGCTTCGGCAAAAAAACTTCACAAAAATTTTTAAGCTCCCGCCGAAAAACATGCGTCGTTCCCGCACCGTCTGTCCGTTCGGAAAATTCCTGCCTGTTTTCCTCCTGCAACGCCTTTCGGTACTCTGCCAGCTTCTTTGAATGATCGAGCGTTGCAAAGGGAACATACCTTCCGTAATCGTAACGGTTGACAAAATACGAGCATTCTTCCTCTTCCATGCTGACATGAAACAGTGCGCGCCGCTCCTCCTCCGTCAGCTTCCGCCCGCCGCAGTACACGTTTGTTTCGGAGCAATCGGGAGCATCCGCACAGTATACCGTTTCGGAAACATAGCCCGCCCCGCCCGCTTCGATCTCCGCACAGATGTGGCTGTTTTCCGTTAAGCAATACGGAGAGACCTGAAAGCGCAGCAACCGGTTGCATAGCGCGACGCTCAGTGCGGCAAAAATTGCCCGCATGTCCATGCCCGCGATCGCATTGAGCGAGGGGCAGAAATCGAACTCTCTGTTTGCATGTCCGCCGAAGCGTTCCGCTTTCAATTTCTTTACATACACAAGCCTTTCTCCTTTTTTCCCCCTTTTTCGGAAAAAAATGCCGCCATGTACAGATATTGCGCCATCGCCATATACGACGCGCGGCAAACGGTGAAATTGATGTGCCGCCCAAAGGCAAAAAAAGCATCCTCCGCTTCGTCCTTTTTCGTCCCCGCCATCCAGGCTGCCTGCAGAAATGTGCTTTTATAGAACCCGATCTCCGCTTCGTCGTGCCGCGCGAATGCCCGCCGCGCCCCCTCTGCCTGCGCACGGGAAAAGCCCGCCTTTACAAGCAAACCGACTCCGTCCTCCTGGTAGAGAAACCCCGGCGCCTCCGCGGTAAGTTCCGCATACCGCCCGATCGCAAGCAAGTCGGCAAGCTCCCCGATCGTTTTCGGCCACTTGTCCCGTCCGGCCGGTCCGGCGGCCGCTGCCGCCTGGCGTAAAATCTCCCCGTCCTCATAGCACTGCCCGTTAAAAAAAGAGGCGGCTTGCTGCGGCGGCAGGTCGGGAAGAGAGCGGTTTTCTTCGATCGTCAGGAAGGCAAGTTCCCTCTTTGAAAAAAACCGTAAGACTTCTTCCCGCTTCCCGCACGGCACTTCCGCAAGCAGGACCGGAACATGCCGGCTATATCCGTTCAGCCACCTCTCAAAAGGACTGTCCGTTTGCAAAGGATCCACCTGCGTTATGCCCAGACAATATGCCAAAAGCGAACAATTCGCCGTGCCGGGGATAAATGAATATGTCTTTTTTCCGATCCGCGCGACGGCATCCGACCAAAACAAAAACAATTTTGCCGTATCGGTGGAAAGTACAGCTTGAAATTCGGCAAGCAGGCGTTTTTTCGCTTCGTCGCCGATCATCTGAAAACGACGGCGCGCTCCGTCGATTGCCCGCTGTTGCAGGACGATGCAGGCGATCTCGCCGTATGGATCGGGGACCTCTTGCAACTCCTCGATCAATGTACGATCCATGCATTCTCTCCCGTTTTTTAATGATGGTTTTATGTTTTTATTTTATCACAACATCTGTACTGAAAACGGGACGCTTTCCCGCCGAAAACAATCAATAGAACAAAAATTTTTCCGGGAGGGCGATGAACTCGTCCAATCTTCCGCCGAACACATGATCGACCCCCGGCAGGAGCGCGATGTGCACGTTTTCCCTTGCGGGCAGGACGTTCGCCCAAACGGTGGACGGGTCCCGCTCCCCGACCGCCACCGTCATGCGCTCGCCACAAAAACGGTCGATGCCGCCGAGCGTCCGGTGCAGATTGATGCGCAGGACGGGATTGACGCACAGGACCCGCCTGATCTGCGGAAAGCCCGCCGCATACCACAAGGCCAAACTTCCGCCTGCCGACACGCCCATGACGTATGCGGTTTCGGCATGCGCGATCGTCCGCCGCGCGATCTCCTCGAACAGGCGGTCTTTTTCCGTCCACGCCTCTTCGGGCAAAGCCGCGACAAAGACGGAAAAACCGAATTTTTCCCGAACCGATTCGGCAATACGGACATACTTATCCGCATAGCCGAAAGCGCTCCCGCCCATGCCCGTGAGGAGCAGGAAAACGTCTTTCCCCGCGGGATATGCCTGTATTTCCGTTTCGATGTTATTTTTCATGATTTTCGGCAAAATAAGCAAACATATTGTCCGCCACGTTTTTGATTTGTCCCCTGTCTTATCCGCCGAAGTACCATTGCACCACGGCATTTTCCCCTTCTCGCCCACCGCCCGACAATGTCAACATGTCGATCTTTTTTTCGGCGGGCGCCTGTTCCGTTTCATAATACCCTTCCGCGTCGGCGGCACGGCTGCGGCGGAACCATAAGGATAAGCAGAGCCGATTTTACGTCAAAATTTTATCCTCTCAATCGCTTCGTCCATTCAAAAACCGAAACGCCTTCATCCTTACCTTCGCTTGTAAACACAGGACGTTTGACTTTTTCAGATAGCCGTTTTCCAGATACCCCATCCCGGGACAATAGTGACAAAACGCACAATATTCTTCATGAAAGCATTGCTCGTAATCGGCCAAGCAAAGTTTTTGCCACTGATACAGTTTGCTCGTTTGATCCTTCGCCATTGCTCTTTCCCAAATTTCCCGCAAAGAGCGCTTTCTCAAATCGCCTACGATCATCGGCATGGAAACACAAATGGTGACCTCGCCTGTCGGATTGACGCACAGCCCGGAAAAGCCTCCGGAACAAGGCGCATCATTCATATGCGACGCATGGTCAATCGGCACAAATTTATCTCCTATGTATAGCGGAGAATCTAGATCGGTATATAGCCGGAAAAGCTCCTCTTCACTCAAAACATATTGCAGCGTCTTTTTATCTCCCTCGATCGTCGGGATCAGGGATATATCCGCAACAGACGTCGCGCCGATTTCCTGTGCCATTTTTTTGACATTGACGCAATCGAAACAATTAAAATTCAGAAGGAAATTCTTGATTTGAACGTTGACGTTTTGTTCTCGCAGGCTCCGGATCAGCGCATCAGTCTTTCGGAACGAACCTTTGACGGAAGTCACGCGCTCGTGCGTCGCATCTTCCGTACTGTACAGGCTGACGCATATCCGGTAGGGATACAGCGCCAACAATTCCCGGCAGAGTTCTTTATCATCGTACAAGCGTTGCCCGTTCGTAAAGATCTCCACAGAGATCCGCTTACTGCGCGCATATGCAACCAATTCCAAAAAGCGGCTGTGCCGCGTAGCCTCTCCGCCCGAAAAAGTAATGCGGAAGCACCCTAAGGCATAGGCGTCGTCGATTGCTTGCTTACAAATATCAAAATCCAATTCGACTGCGGCCATATCCTTTGGATTATAACAATGCACGCAACGCAGATCGCAACGATACGTCAGTTCAAAAAAGAGCGAAAACAGTCCGTCATGACGTAGCACCCAATCCTGCATCTCCCCTATAAACGCCGCTTCCTCCTCACCCGAGGCGTCTGCCTGCATGGGGGCATAGGCCGTGCTGTCATCCTCCGCAACAGAATCGCCGTCAATCAACAGACCCTGCGCCGCCAACTCATCCAAAAAAGAATCGACTTGCCCTGCCAGCCCTTTTTCGCGCGCCCAAGCGTATAATTCCTGCTCCGAAACGCCGTCACAAAGCAGCTTCCATAAGTCGCTTGCCATCCCTTCCAACAGAATATAGGTGTGCGCCTTCTCGTTGGAAATATAACTGCGGCTATCCGCGCTTCCCCATAAATAGGTATGACAAGAAACCCATGGCGGTACAGCCGTCTTCTCTTGTATATACTTCATAAGATAAATTCCTCCCGGCCGAGCATTTTCTGTACGCCATCACATTGCTCGGCGAACTGCGGATAAATATTTTGATATGCCTCTATAAATTCGCGGTAACAATCAAACAGAGCATACGGCTCCTGTAGCATTGCTTTCAGTTGCAGACAAATTTCCGCCCCATAAAGCAGTTCTTTTTCTCTTCTGGCATCGGTAATTTCCAACCCGTATGTGCCGTCCGGCAACAGGATATCGGGCGCAGTGACCCACTCATAATCGATAATCTCTGCAAGCATCGTAACGTTTGCATAATCGAGAGTATCGTTGATAAATCCGTTCTTGTGCATAATCGCAACGTGTTTTGCCAGCTCTTGCGTAAATTTTTGCGTATATTGCTTGGGAGAAACGCCCCAAAAATCGCAACATGCCTGCACGGCCCGCCGCTTTTCTTCACCCGTAAAATACATCAGGTCCGCTACGCGGCAGGGCGTTTTTACCCTCGTATAGAGCAGACACGGGTCCACGGGCGTGCCGTTCTGAAACTTTGCCGCCGTTAAAATCGCATACTCAGGAGGCAACTTATACGCCGATAATTTTTTATAATACATCACCTTTGGAAACGCATCGGAGATTTTTTCAAGCGCTTGGCTGACAGCCAATTCTCGTTTTGCCGAAAGAAGCGGGTACAGTCCGAATACCAGCTCTTCGTCTTTGCGGGAAAGATACACCTGCGGCCCGCCGTAATTCCAGCCGCCGCCCTTCACATTGATCCAATCGTAACAGGATACGCGCAGGGCGACTGACCTCCCGTGCAGCGGGGAAATATGTACCGCGGCAACCTCTTCATAGGAGAAACCGTCGGGCATAAAAATACGCCCGACGGCCTCGCTGTTGAATACCCGCAATGGTTTCAAATTAACCCATTTTAGCACGGATACCGCACTGGTGGTCACTCTGCCTACCGCAACCGGACATGTTTGCGACGGACTGGCTGACGACCTTCGTAATCTTCAACATAACATGTACCTCCTTGTTATATTTAAATCCATCCAAATATGGTAGATTTACGATATTGTGTCAAATTCGCTCGTACTGCATTCCGCACACGAGTTCAGAAAACTCAATCGTCTTCTTTTGACAAATGTTCTTGTTCCCATTTGTCAAGTCGCTGCATCAACTTCTTCCCGGAATGCACGATCTCCTCCCAGATCTCCGGATACGCTACCATCTTTGCACAAAAGGCGAGCATTTCCTTAAAAGGCTTCGGCTGCGGAAACTTATTCGAGTCATCTTCACCCATTTGCAGATAGAGCCCATGTCGATACATCCAGGATTCGTTTGAAACATCTTGCTTTTCCTGAAACCAGACATCATAGACATATTCCTGTAAAAGCAGGTGGATCTTTATATAATTGATCCTCGCCTTGATCCAGGAATCAAAAGTCCACCAGCCTGCATACTGCGCATCGGCGTCCCAACAGCTTTTACCCTCTGACAAAAGATAATTTAAAAACGGATTTTTCTTCCGGTCGAGGACGTCCGGATAAAGAAGCGGCTCGTCATGCGCCTCCTGGTCGCCCGCACGGATCATAAAATCGATCGCGGACGCGCTTTTAACAAAAAATGCATCCTGAACCGCCTGATCTTTTTCCATGTAAGAGGTTACACGGTCGCCTCCCATATATGTACCGAAAAGCGCATAGTAGTTATTTGCCAAAAAATGGTAGAAATAATAGATCGGGCGATCACTGAGGTTCAATTCTTTCGGTTTTTTATAACAGTATATCCGAAAATAACGACCGTACTCGATGCTTTTCGGAACAGAGTCATGTACCTTTATAAAGTCATGAATGCTGTCCTGCGTTATATAATACCCGAAAATATCTTTTTGTTTTTCATTCAGATACCACTCCGGCTTTCTGTCGCTGCAATCCAACTTCGATTTAAAAAGATTCATCTGATCTCCTCCCCTCGTATTCTTGCCTGATAGATATGATCGGCTTTTATTCGTGGCTTTTTATATTGTCACACGGTGAATCGTTGTTTGAATTATTCTGTAGGAAGAGAGACGTAATACCAACTTAAGTTGTCCTTCCAGATTTGATTAACTCTTAGCGTCCCGTGCATTACTGTCGGTTGATTGTCGGGGGCAAGTTCGTTGCTGATCAAAATCTCGATTTTATAGATGTTTGTTGGATAAGAGAGTCTTAAAAGATTCCCCGCATAATCGTCAACTTCCTTGCCTTCCTCGATGAGGGTTGCAGAGCGGATTGTATCGTTTGATATGACAATGTCTCTCATTTTGACATTTTTATCGGGGGTCCATGCGACAAGTTGCCGCGACTTTTTTTCTATATAGAGCCGAAATCGCAAACCAACACAGGACCGAAACCGCAAACCGACCTCTTTTAAAGCCAAGTCCCCGATACCAGGGTCTTCTTTCCATGTCCGTTTCAGCATTTCCCAACGAGCGACTTTACCATTCTGTTTCAAAATCATAATCAACAATCTCCCCTTAGTTGTACAAAAAAGTTAATCATTCAATGAACATATCACGCCAAAAAATGTTCATCGAATATCCTAATCGATGAACAAAATCTGACGAAAAGTACATGAGTTTAGAGTGTATAAGAAATTTCTATAACCAAATTTCGCCAAAATGCCTCCTAATAGTTGATATTTTTCAACGTTTCAGTTATAATATAGAAAAAGGACGTACATCGATTAGGATAATTCATGTACGTTCTTTCGCTTTCAAAGCAACTTTCCGAGCCTGTTCATCATATCGGCTTTATGTTCCATAAGGGAATGGGCATAACGGTTGAGTGTGACCGTCGGGTTCTTGTGTCCGAGGATCTCGGAGAGCGTCTTTACATCCATACCGCATTCGATGGCGCGGGTGGCAAATGTATGCCGCAAGGAATGAAATCCCTTATGCGGAATATTTAGCTTTTTCAAGAGCAATTCAAAACTTCGCTGGTAGGAACGGATAGACACAGACTTTCCGTTTGCAGACACCACGAAGGGAGAATTGCTCTTTTTCTTTATGCCTTTGAGAAAAGGCAGTAGCTGTTTCGGCAGCGGGATCACGCGGCGGGAAGTGGTCGTTTTCGGCTCGTCGATGATCAGCCCGTCTTTGCCGTCATGACAGGACTTGGAAACGGTCAGAATGCCTTTTGCGAAGTCTATATCGCTCCATTGCAGGGCAATGAGTTCCCCTATACGCAATCCGCTGTACAGGCAGAGAAGGATTCCGTATAATTTATCCTTCTTGCCATTCATAATTATAATGGCTTGCTCTATTTTCTTTTGCTCGGCGAGAGTAAAGCATTCTACGGGCTTTTCTTTGAGCTTCGGGCGTTTGAGTTTATCCGCCGTGTATTCCTGCGTCAATCCCAAAAGGTGCGCCGTTTTGAGAGAACTTTGAATAACAGAAATGATAGCGTTCACGCTATTGGCTGAAAGTCCCTTGCCCGTCTTTCTATTACCGCTTTGCAAAAGCCCTGTAATGAACTGTTGCAGGACAAGCGGAGATAAATCGTTCAGCTCCATGCCGCCGATTTTGTCTTTGATATGCTGCTCTATAATAAGCCTGTATCGCTCATAAGTCCGCACTTTTACGGACGAGCGGATATAGTTCTCCAACCATTGAATGAGCCAATCTATGTACTTCATATTTCCTCCAAAACAGGTAATTTTTTTCAAATGGCAGTAAGGCGTGCGCTTGGCTTATATACAAGTCGGCGGCTACGCTGACGGTGCGGCTGACGCCGCACCGTCAGCCTCGCGCTGCGCGCTCGGGCGCCGAAGCCAAGCGCACGCCCGAACGGACAAACAAACGAAAACCGAACGAAAGCGCGGCGGTCGCGGAGCCGCCCCCGCTAAACCGCTTGGGGATCGGCTGCCGCTTTTCCCGCCGCGCACGGCTTTCTTTCATCGGATTTTACCGTTATGCTTTGTACGTTACCGGGCGACGCGCTATGTCACTTTCGGGAGCATCGCTATAACTTCTGGGCTTACTTGTCCGATATATTCGCCCTCTATCCAACAACCGAAGCTATCGAAGAGGAGTATCTTCCGATCTTCCAGCCCATATGGACAGACGATATCCTCGTCCATGATGTCCGTCACGAAATACTGATACAGTCCACGCGAATAAATGAGTTTGCCGCCGGATTTCTCGATATACTTCACGAGATACTTTACCGCCTGCGGCATTTCCGAGACATGAATGGGACGGAACTCGTTCCGCCCGAATTTCTTGGCAAAAAAGGTATTTTGTTGCACCGTCTGCATCCGTCTTTTGCGGGTATCGAAGTCGCGCAATATCTCCATTTCCCCGGACATGGTACCTTCGGGGATATAAAATAGCCCGTGAAAATGCAGGCGGTTCGTCTCGCCGCCGCGTTCCCATGCGCCGATATACAGCCAACCCTTGCGGTCGGAGAAATGTCGCAAAGTGTTCAGCAACTTTTTTACGAATCCCTCCTCGGTCATCTTATCATCCGCATAAGTAAAAGTCACGAAAAAATTAAAACGCTGGTGGTTTATCTTTCTCCAAAGCCTTGTCCTGCGGCAAATCATGTTGCGGTGCTTACGGGCAAAGTTATCTTCCACAAAGGCGCGGCAAGAAGCGCCATCCTTGAAATAAGGCAGCATTTGCTTTACGATATACGATTTTCGTTCCCGCATTTTCATGTCAAAGGTTTGCATATACAGTTCATCGAACAGCTCTTTGCGCGTCATCTGTCTTACGGCAGTCGGCACGCTTTTTTCGTGTACGTCATCGGGATTTTGTGCCATAGCGATGGTATCTGTTTCAGACGCGGCGGCTTCATCCGATTGCTCTTTGACTTCTATGACTTCCTCACGGTGTGGCCGGCGGTCCTTTGTGCGCGGATTGGGCTCATACGGGATACCTATGTAGTGGCTCCCGTCAGAATAAACTTTCACTTGGCTATACGGCATCGTTTCCCTCCTTCTGTTTTTTGATGTGGTCGCTGATTCGCATCGCCAGCGACGACGCGAATAAATTGTATTCCTCCTCGGGCATGCGGTCGATATCTGGTTCCCCGACGGTATAAACCCGAATGCCTAAAGGATTATTTTTTACTTCGATTTCCTTCAATCAACTCACCTCCCGTTCATTGAGTTTGCGCTGTAAAAACAGCAAAAGCTTTTTATTCTTCTGCCGAATGTACTCCGTGCTGTAATTGAGATCTTCCGCCGTTGCTTCCTGCGTTAGACCCTTGACATACAACTCGTAGTAGATGTAGTAAAGGTCGAGCGGAGCGGTACTTACGATGGCGGCGTACTTTTCGGCAAGTTCTTTCACTGTATGCGGGAGAGTATCGAAGGCAGCAGAAAAGCGCGCCTTATTCGTGTAGTACAGGCGTATCGTCTTTAATTGCCGTCTGATTTCATTGAGCATCATAATATTCCCTCCCGTTGTGCGGATATCTTAAACCTTGAATTCACAAGGTTTTTGCGACTTGCAAAAATTTTTTTGGAAAAATTTCCCTCTACTATTACAAGGACAAATAATTTGAAAAGTTCACTGTCAAACCGTAAAATTTCACAAACTTTTTTTCTTATATCGTATCCGGAATCGATGCCATATCTTGGCACTATTTCTGAAATTCTTTTACAGCCCGTCAAGGTCGTCATACTCTTGCTTTCGGCATATCTTGGCACTATTTCTGAAATTCTTTTACAGCATACAAGCAAACATAGACAAAACCTATCCCTAATTCTCTCTTTTTCATTCTAATTAAACCACGAAAACAGGACAACTTTTGACCTGTTTTGAAAAATTGCCGAATAACAAAAAAGACCGTGGCCGCAGACAAAGGACAGACGATCTCTCGTCCGTCCTGCCTGACAGTCACGGTCACCCGGATATTTCATCGATTTACTTCGTTACATTGGCTTTCGCCCGACTACTTCCGCTGGCACTTTTCCCGCGGTCATAATACATTCCTCCGTGTTATGAAGCGTCTCCTCTTATTTGTGCTTTTATTTTACATCATCCGCCCGCGTTTTACAACTAAATCTACGGGGAGTAAACCGTTACAAAACCGATACAAAAGGTATAGTTTCGGGATAGTAAAGGTGGGTTTTACCGTACCTTTCGGCTTGTAAATGGTGGGAGAGCGGCATTGTCCGTCAAAGGCGCGCAGCAATTTTTAAGGAGAAGAAAAACACTTACTTTCACAAAATTCCTGCGCGTCCCCGTGCGGGCAGACCTTTGACAGCCTGCGCCTTGCTCCCCTGTTTCGGTTGTGCCGAAAGGTACGGAAGTGTACCGAAAATGTACCGCTTTTGCTACGGTTTTTCTGCGGCTGATTGGGAAACCGTATGGGTATTGTACGCCCGCCGTGCCTGTTATTCCCTGCCGTAAAGGTGTATCATGGAAACAAAAATTTTAGGAGGTATCAATTTTGAAAACAGCAGTCATTTACGCCCGTTACTCTTGCGATGCGCAGACGGAGCAATCGATAGAAGGTCAGCTCCATGTCTGCAAAGAGTATGCGGAAAAGAACGATCTTCTTGTGGTGGACGAATATATCGACCGTGCCACCACGGGAACAAACGACAATCGAGCGGCATTCCAACAAATGCTTGCAGACAGCAAGCGACGGCAATGGAGCGTGGTCATCGTTTACAAATTAGACAGATTCGCCCGTAATATGTATGAGTCGGTCATCAACCGCAAAAAACTCTCCGATAACGGAGTGAGTTTGGTATCGGCGATGGAGAATATTCCCGACACGCCAGAGGGAAAGCTCTTTCAGGCGGTCATCGAGGGCTTCAATGAGTACTATTCGGAAGATCTGCGGCAAAAGGTCAATCGCGGCCTTCGTGAAAGCTGGATCAAGGGAAATTCCACAGGAGGGAAATTATTGTACGGCTATCATGTCGCTAATAAAAAATATATCATCGATGAAGCGGAAGCCGAAGCCGTGCGGGAAATATTTCTAAAATACGCACAGGGTTTCAAGGCAAATGCGATTGCAGACGAATTAAAAGCTCGCGACCTCCGTCGAAAGAACGGCAAGCCGCTTGATCAGAAATTCGTTTACGCCATTCTGCATAATCCGCGTTATACAGGAACCGTCATTCATAAAGGTGAAATGTACAACAATATTTATCCGCCGATCATTTCAAAGGAGATATGGCTGCAAGTGGATGCCATCAATCAAGAGAACAAGTTATCTCCAAGCAGAAAGAAGGACATCTTTAACTACATTCTTTCAGGAAAACTATTTTGCGGCACCTGTAAGCATCGCATGGGAGGGACAAGCGGGACGTCGCACACCGGAGAAACACACCACTATTATATCTGCCTTTCACGCAAACGCTGCACCTGCTCATGTAAACCTGTCAAAAAGCAAATCTTGGAAGATTACGTGATCCAAGCAACAATGACAATGCTGCGCAGGAACAGCATCATCACAAAAATTGCGGAGACAATTGTCAAGGTTCATGAGAAGATGATCCGGGATGATTCCGGACTTCAAATCCTCATGAAACAGCGCGAGGATGCAAAACGCGCTGCCGATAATATCATAAAAGCGATCGAACAGGGCATTATCATGGATCTTACAAAGGACAGATTGATGGATCTGCAAAATCAAATCAACCGCTATGAAATCGAAATCAATCAAGCCATGCAAAAAACTTATGCGCATCTGACCGTTGAAGAAGTCGAAAAATTTTTACTCTCCAAAGTATTTGAGGATCCTGACGACATCAAAGTACGGAAGTTGCTCGTAAACACATTTATCCGCAAAATAATCTGGTATGGCAACAGGCTCGTCATTACATACAACTTCCAAGAAGACGTCGTACCTGCAAAACTCACAAAGTCATATATTGAAGAAGTAGAGAAAGAAATAGAAGAGGCTGAAAACGCCTCTTCTTCTTTTACCCTCGGTTCGTACAAATTTTTCTTTGGGGCTCCATATTTTTCGGCGGCGGGCGGACAATTTTTTGTCCGCCCGCCGCCGATTTTCTCTTTCGCCCAACGTCCGAATTTCCCCGACGATCAGCTTCCCCTCTGTTTTTTCAATTTTCACTTGACTTTTTCCGATTATCGAGTATTTTATATGCAAGGCGGCGAATCCGATCTCCCGATTGGTTGTCGGCTTTGTTCCGACCTCGCACACAAAGAGGCAAATTGGTTTGCCTCTTTTCTTTTTGCTTCCCGCTTGACAAATTTTTCAACGGATGCTATCATTTATACATCCGGGACAGAAAATCCGAAACCCTTTCCGTCCTCGGACTTTACGATCAAATTTTCAGAGGAAGGTCTATGAAAAAATTAAAAAAAATTGCCGCACTGACACTCTGTCTTTTGCTCATCGGCGTTTGCGCCGCGTTGGGCGCTTGCGAAAATAACGACAACTCGTCGGGAAAAGACAAAAACCCCGGCGTCGACCTGCCGGAGATCCCGTTTTCTGTTACGCTTGATCCCGCCACCCTTTCCTGACCGCAAACGGCATTCCCGCGCTTTTCCGAAAAAGTCCCATACGCCCGAAGTTCCGAAGCATGTTCTCGTCCGCGCGTTTTTTCTTTCCGCCCTCTGTCTTTCGGGTGTAAAATTTGGGGGATATATTGACAAAAATCTGACAATATGATAAAATAAAATCACCGATACGGATTTCCGTTTTGTCGGGCATCCGAAATAATAAGGAGGAAACGTATGAATAGTTTCAAAAAAAGCGGCCTGGTGCTGGCCTGTCTTTTGCTTTTCGGTGCAACCGCCGTGCTCTGCGCCTGTGACCCCAATCCGTCCGAAGATTCTTCCGGAGGCGGAAAGACCCCTCCCGCCGTCGATTATGCCGTCGACGAGAGCCTCATCGGCACCGTCGACCCCAACGACGAACAGTTCGCACCCGAGAACGTGCAGACCGAAGCCGATCACCCCCTGCGCGACAAGACCGTCTATTGGCTCGGCTCGTCGGTCACTTACGGTTCCGCGGCACAAGGCGACAGTATGGCCGATTTCCTCGCTGCAAAAACGGGCTGTACCGTGAAAAAGGACGCCGTTTCGGGCACGACCATCTATGACGACGGCGGCACGGGCGACTCCGGCGCAAGGTCCTATACCAGACGCCTGACCGAAAGCACGGTCTTCGACAAAACCGAACACGTGGACGCGTTCATCTGTCAGATCTCCACCAACGACGCGACGAACGCAAGGCTGGAAAAATGGGGCAGCGTTTCCGCCAACGATCTGCTCGATAAAGACGATTTTGACCGCGGCACGACGCTCGGCGGCGTGGAATACATCATCGCCTATGTCACCGAAACGTGGGATTGCCCCGTATACTTCTATTCGGGGGCCTATTTCGGAGACGAGGGCACGCGCAAAAATACCAATCCCAAGGGATCGAACTACGGAAAACTCGTTGCGGAAGTGCAGAAAGTTGCCGATAAGTGGAATTCCTGGTACGGCTATGAAGTCGGCATCATCGATATGTACAACGACGAAGCGTTCAACGCCGCCGCTTCCGACGACTATTACGAATGGTGCATGAGCGATGCCATCCATCCCAAGCGCGCGGGATATCTGCAGTGGTGGATGCCTTATTTTGAAAACTATCTCATGATCAACCTGGAAGCGTTCTGAATCGGTTCCGAAAACCAACCTCTCTCGGCTTTCGCCCGGAAAGGTAACGGGCGAGCGGTCGACGCGCCCTCTTGAGCACCGGCAAGACAAGCAACGCCGACGAAAATTAAAAAAGAAAGATGCGCCCATGCCCGAATATTCGGGCATGGGCGCATTCTTTTCGGTGAAAAATCAAAAAAACTTCAGCCCGCGGAACTTCCCCGCGGTGCGATTGAAACCTTTCCCGCGATGCGCCTGGGGACTTTCCCGCCGTACGCTTGGGCACAAAAATACGCGTCCGACTCGATTTCTTTGCCGAAAAATATTCCGCGGCACGTATGCCGCGGAATATCTAAAAATCAAAAAATTTTCTTTCCGATCGATTCTTTTCAGTCCTGCGACTCTTCGTCTTCCGCCGTGACGGGAGCGTCGGCGCCGCGTTCCTGAATTTCAACGATGTATTTCTTGCTGTCGCGCGGCGTCGCGGCGCGCACGAGCGTGCGCAACGCCTTGGCGATCTTGCCCTGTTTGCCGATGACCTTGCCCATATCCGAGGGATCGAGCACGATGGTCACAACGATGGCGCGATCCTTCTCTTCCGTCAGGATCTCCACCTCGTCCTTTTTCTCGGCAAACTGATTGACGACGTATTGGATGAGTTCCAGCATTTCAAGCCTCCCTTATCGTCTGCAACTTCTTACTTCTTGGACTTTTTGCCCTTGGTTTTTGACGGGCTGAGTTTATCGGATTTCTCCACGACGCCCGCTTTGACCAAAAGATTCTTGACCGTATCGGTCGGCTGAACGCCCTTGGAGAGCCAATCCTTGGCTTTTTCGGCCTCCATTTCCAGCACGACGGGGTTGGACGTGGGATGATATTTACCCACACAGTCGATATACTCGCCCGTCGCCGCTTTGCGGCTGTCCACTACGACCACGCGGTACATGGGATTTTTCTTGTCGCCCATGCGCATCAGTCTCATCTTTACTGCCATAATTTTTTACCTCCGGAATTGTATATAATTTATTAAAAATTTAATAACTTTAATTGATAATTTACCGCACGTTTTATACGAAACGTTTTACCCGTTCATCGTAGGCATGCCTGAATCAAACATATTTTTCAGAAGGGCATGCGGAACTTGCCTTTGCCGCCCTTCATCTGTTTCATGAGCTGTTTGGTCTGATCGAACTGCCGCAAAAGCTGGTTGATGTCCTGGATCTGCGTGCCGCTGCCGAGGGCGATCCTGCGTTTGCGGGAAGAGTTGATGATCGAAGGGTTTTCCCGCTCCTGTTCGGTCATCGAAAGAATGATCGCGCGCGTGCGCTCGATTTTCTTTTCGTCGATGTCCTCTTCACGGATCTTGAGCTTTGCGCCGGGAAGCATGCCCATGAGCGCACCCACGCCGCCCATTTTCTTCATCATCTCGAACTGTTCGAGATAGTCCGAAAGCGTGAAGGAATTTTCGCGGAGTTTCTTCTCCATCTTCTTGGCGTCCGCCTCGGTGATGGCCTGTTGCGCCTTCTCGATCAAGGAAAGCACGTCACCCATGCCCAAGATCCTCGACGCCATGCGATCGGGATAGAAAGGTTCGAGATCGGTCAGCTTTTCGCCCACGCCGATGAATTTGATGGGTTTGCCCGTCACCGCCTTGACAGAGAGGCAGGCGCCGCCGCGCGTGTCGCCGTCCAGTTTGGTGAGCACCACGCCCGTGATCTCCAGCCGTTCATTGAAGGTCTTTGCCACATTGACGGCCTCTTGCCCCGTCATGGCATCGACGACCAGTAAGGTCTCCGTGACCTCTATCTGCTTTTTAATGTTCTCCAGCTCACGCATGAGCGTTTCGTCGATCTGCAGGCGTCCCGCCGTATCGAACACGACGGTGTCATACCCCATCTTGCGCGCATACTCCACACTCTCTTTCGCCGTCTTCACGGGATCCTGCGTGCCGCGCTCGAACACTTCGACGCCCGCCTGCGACCCTACCACCTGCAACTGGTGAATGGCGGCAGGACGATAGATGTCGCCCGCGACGAGCAAGGGACGCTTGCCCTGCTTTTTCAAAAGAACGGCCAGTTTGCCGCAAAGGGTCGTCTTGCCCGCGCCCTGCAGGCCGCACATCATGATGACCGTGGGCGGTTTGGGATTAACTTCCAGTTTGGCGTTGGTCGAGCCCATCAAGGCGATCAGCTCTTCGTTGACGATCTTGATGACCTGTTGAGAGGGATTGAGGGATTGCAGAATGTCCTGCCCCACCGCCTTCTCGGACACCTTATTGATGAAGTCCTTGGCCACGCGGATGTTGACGTCGGCTTCCAGAAGCGCGACACGCACTTCGCGCATCGCCGTCTTGATTTCCAGCTCGGTCAGCTTGCCGCGCTTGGTCAGTTTGGAAAATATATGATTGAGTCTTTCGGAAAGAGAACCGAACAGTGCCATATTGCCCCCCTTATTCCTCAATTTGAACGATTTGAACGAGTTCTTCCTCCCCGCCCGTCAGGGCGAGCAACTCGTCGAGTTCCGCCGCCCAGGCGGGATGCTTTTCCTTTTGTTCCGCCGCCCAGCGATTAACGCGCGTCATATAGAGCGAATAAGCCAGACTCACTTCATCCAACGCTTTGGAAAAATGCAGTTTTTCCTCCGTGTCTTCGAGCAGTCTCTTGCACTTATGCAGGCAGTCCGAAACGCTCTGACGGGAAACCCCCTTTGCCTCGGCGATCTCCGCGGGGGAAAGATCGCAATTGAAATAGAGATTGGTGATTTCGCGCTGGGTGTCGGTCAGAAGTCCGCCGTAAAGGTCCCAAAGCCGCAAAAAACGCACGTCTTTTTGCATGAGATTTTCGATTTCTTCCGCCTTGATGACCGTGCGATGCATACCCGTTTCTCCTCGTTTCCGACGTACATTGTATCAGAAATAAAAATGTCTGTCAAGCATTTTTACTTGACAGACTTGATTTTTTATTCTGCCGTTCACTCCTCCCGTCCGGGCGGGGTATATCCGGTGCGGAACCCGCGGTTGGTTTCGGGGCGCAGGTCGTTGGGGAAGAGGATGTCCGTCTTGATGTCGTGCACGATGCGCTGGATTTCGGAGAGGAGCGCATAGGGATTTTCCACGTCGAAGAGCACGCTGCTCTGTTTCATCGCCTGAATGTAGATGTCGCCGACGCGGCAAAGGCGGTCAATGATCCCGACTTTGAGATTGACCCCCTCTATGTCGCTGTAATAAATATTTTTGAAATCGATGCCGACAAGCCCCGAGCGCAAAATGATGCGCTTTTCGGTGAAGACGTATTCGACGTTCTTATACTCGCCCACGGCGCGCACGATGTTCGCGATCCACATCCAAAGCGGCGCAAGATGCAGGGCAAAGAACCCGACGATGAACAGGCTGAATATGCCCATCTCGGCAAACGCGCCCGACGAGACGAGCATAAAGATGAAAAATCCGTCGAACGCCGCCCAAAGCAGCGCCACGGGCATCATTTTCAGAATGTGATTGAGCACGTACGCCTTGCGGTTGGGCTTCACGCGCAAGAGAACGCTCTCTTCTTTGTCCAGAATATCCTCCACCCGATTGCATTGCATTTCATCGGGCATTTGAAAATACCGTTCGTCTTTCCTCATGGCAAAGCCTCCTTGAAAAATCAATTCATAAAATGCCGTCATCCCGGGCATGACTGCGGCAAATGACCCGTTCAACGTAGCTTTTCAATAGGTCAGCAGTTCTTCAAACACTTTGACGGCAAAGCGGTCGGTCATGCCCGCGATGTAGTCCAGCGCGGCCTGCGCATATACCCGTTCGTTTTCCAATCTGCCGTATATTTTGATGTTATCGCACCGCTCGGCCCGATCTTTCAGTTCTCCGTCGGGCACGAAATCCGTCTCGCAATATTTCGCCAGCCATTCCGAGAAGGTGGAGAGCAGGGTCGGATAGTACTTCCGCTCCCGCCCGATTTTCTGCCATACGTCGCCGCCGCGGTACCGCCAAAGGGTGTCGAAAATTTCCGTGAGTACCAACTGCGCATAGTGCTGAAAGGCCGAAAAACGGGGATTTTTATAGATATATTCGTAATTGAACCGTTTGATTTCGTTGAGCTGTTCGAGGTATTTCCGGCTCAGGCAGATGCCGTCCGTCGGGTTGCTGTTCTGACAGATGTCGATGATCATGTTGTGCATGATCACCGTGGTGTTGAGTACCTTTTCGTCGTTCGCCTGTGCCATTTTGCGCAACTGTTCCAGCTGCGCCTCTTCCAGAAATCCCAGACTCGCCGCGTCCTCGATGTCCCTGCCGATGTAGGCGATCTTGTCGGCGATCTTCACCACGCACCCCTCCCATGTGGCGGGCTGATACTGTCCCGCCTCCCGGAAGGTCTCCAGATCAATCAGTTCTTCCCGCGGACGAAGGCCGTTTTCGTCCAGCTCGCCGCAATGCGAAACGATGCCGTCGCGCACGGCATAGGTCAGATCGAGATTCTTCTCGATCTTGTAATTGTCCTCCAACAACTCCACTTTATCGACGAACCGAAGCCCGTTGCGCTCATGCCAGAACGCGATCCCGAGATGTTTGCGGCTCAATTCGTCCAGAATTTTTTCTCCGTGATGTCCGAAAGGGGCATGCCCGAGATCGTGACCGAAAGCGATGGCTTTTGTCAGTTCGTCGTTGAGTTCTAACTTTCTGGCGATGGTATTGCTCACCGACTCGACGTGCGCCACGTGCTCCATGCGCGTGCAGATGTGATCGTTGTCGATGTTGAAAAATACCTGCGTCTTGTGTTTGAGCCGCCGATAGGCGCGGGAATGGAGAATACGCGTGTAATCGCGCGCAAACGCCGAACGGATGTCGTCCCCGCGGCTGTACAGCGCGGACGGACGGGCAACGAGCGCTTCCCAGGCGGAATTGCCTTCCGTCGCCGCAAATTCTTTGAAGGTCGTTCTCCCGTTCATTTCTTGCCCATCCTCCTTCGGTCGATCAAAAACCCGTTTCGCCCGTATCGATTTTCTCATATTCATCGGCCGAAAAGAATTTTATATATACACTATACCATACTTCCCCGAAAAATGCAATGGTGTTCCCCAAAAAAGCAGGGACAAAAAAATCACCGTGCGCCCCGCGCAAGACTTGCGCGGGGCGCACGGCTCAAACGAAACAGAAGCAAAACGGAATAGAAAAATGATTTTGTTCTGCGCCAAAGAACAATAAACTTTCCCGCTTCCTCTTGTTCCCTCTTGCGATTTTATCGCTAAGCTGATTTACACACACAAAAAAGCCCTTATATCCGTCGCAACAAACGCTGTCTCAACCATGCCCGCCGTTACCGCTTTACAAAATAGCAACTCATCGGAATACTTCAAAATAAAATTTCTTCTTGTTAATCTTTCATTTTATCATTTTTCTGCTTATTTTTGATTTATGCGACCTGCCAACCGGCATAAAGTCTGAATTCTTCCCCTTCTTCGATAACGGGCGGTGTGTCGAAATTCCATTTGTTGACGCATTCCGCTTCGGTGTACCAACCCGTAAATTCATATCCCGTTCTTCCCGGAACGGGAGGCTCGGGAATTGTTTCACCCGATTCAATGTTGTCCAATCGGTAATATCCTTCGTTCACTTCCTCCGAATAGTTGTTCATAAAGACAATATTGGCAGGAGAAATCGGTCTGTTGATATCTATTTCATCTATCATAGAGCCATAAAAATAAATCTTCCTATAACTAGAATACGGTCCGATATAAAAATCGTCATTCATTGAGCAGATCATTATATCCACATGACTTTCATTCATGTCTCCTTCTTGCTTAAATTGTTCCTCAAAAAAGTCTATATATCTTATATTATCGTGAATGTACATTTTCCTGAGGTTTTCGCTGTAAACATAATAATCATCGAGCAGTAGGTGATCCTGATAGCCGATTTGCTGTACAGGTATTCCGTCGATTTCCCTCGGGATTTCTATTACTTCCTGTTCCAAGCCGGACGCCGTAAAGCCTACAATTACAACGACCGCCTCACTCCCTTGTATCGGAAAACGACTTTGTTCTCCTATAATAATATATTGAAAATATCCGTCCCGCTTGACTTCATAAGGTTTGAATATCTGCCCGCAAATTATAAAGATAAACACGAAAAGCAATGCAAATATTATAAAACACACCACCACCATTGTTATGATCGTTTCTATAATTGTTTTCGCCATTCCATTCATAAACTCTCACTCCTTTTCTTGACATATCTTTTTCTCATAATTTTTATCGCCCTTATTTTATTCTAATGATTTGTATCGATGCCTTTTTATTTTATCTATCTTACACAGCCCTCCTTGCAATGTTCCTGATATGCATAAAACAGGTTTGGTTTATCGTTTGTTTCATAAAATACAAAATTTTTTGCAACTAAAAGATTTTTCTTGGATTCCATTGTAACAATTTTGAAAGCATTTGTCAATACAGACCCTTAAAATATGTTTTGATTTTCAAAAAAATCATTGACGGCATTCAGAAATATGCTCGCCCGGACAAATCGGCAGTTTTCCCGCAAAGACAATCTCCCATGGACACCGATGCCAAGAAAAAGCCTCCCGCGCACCCTCTTTCCTCCGCCGTAAAATCTATCTTCCTTCCAAGTTGTCCGCGTTATTTTGTCCCTCTTACCGTTTTCCGTCGATGTGACGCACGACGGATTGGACGCACCGCCTCATCAATCAACGCATTTTTGCACCCGTTTCCCGAAAAAAACACAGGGGCGTCCTCCGCTCGGAGAACGCCCCTTTCTTGTTGTTTCAAAGCATTCAATTTTCCGTTGCGGCGTCCGCAACACCCCGGCACGATTTATGCCGCCGCGGGCGTGGCAATGGTCAGGCCGACACAGCCCCAGAACTCGGTTCCCTGCGAGGAGCCGGCAACGACGGTCATGGTGTACGTTCTGCCGCCGCAAGATACCGTCTGCTCATAATTATCGGCAGGCTTGAAGTCGGCGGCGCCGCCGTCGCTCTTCGTGCCGTAATGGCTCGTATACGGATTGTCGGGCAGATCGGTGACGTCATATTTCACCGTATATGTGCCGTCCGCACCCAAAGTGACTTCCACCGCCTCGGGATAATAGGAAGTCCAGGAATTGCCTCCGCCGATATTGGCGTTTCTCTGCAGGTCAAAGTAATGCCCCATCAGCACTTCCTTCAATTCGTCATCGCTATATTTTTCAACGGTATAGGTACCGTTGATGACATAGTAGACCTTATCGCCGACGACTTCCAATTTTGCGGTCTCGGCCGTCGCGGAATAGGTCGCGCCGTCGCTTTCGATCATCAGACCGACACAGCCGTAATAGTGTTCTTTACGGATCTCGGAAGTCGTTCCGGGCGCATCGGGAGACGGGTTGCTGCCGGAATACTCGGGCTCATAGACCAATGTATAGGTATGATGTGCGGTCTCAACGGCGTTATCCGCTCCCGTCTTGACATCCTCGGGCTGGAGCAACGTTTCGGGGTTATACATATCGAGATTGCCAAGCCCCGCGCCGAAATGCGTGGAGTATTTCGCCGTGGTTTCTTTGCTGAGAGATTCCACGTTGACCTTCATCGTAAAGGTGCCCTGTCCGTTCGTGCCGGCTTCCACGGTCACGACGCGGTCGTCCGCTTCGTTGAGGAAACGGGTGCTGCTGCTCGAGCTCGCCAAGTCGCCCTGGAAGTCAAACGACATCTTGCCGTTGAGCGCGGCCGCCAACTCATCCGCCTGATAACCGGAATAGTTGAAAGTACCCTCGATGACGAAGTAAGGCACGGTCTTGTCGCTCTCGTTCGCCGTTTCGAGATAGACCTCGGAAGGATTGTAAGAGGTGATGGCATAAGGAGAGATCGTGCACTCCGCGGAAGTTACGATCAGGCTGTCGATGTTCGCCGTAAACTTGTTGTTGAAGCTGGACTGCGAGCAGTCACCGTAATCGTGTTCCTTGAATCTCAATTCGATCTCGTTCTTGCCTTCCACGAAATCGATGTCCGTGAAATCGACGTTCTGCCACAGACGCCACAGCGTCGGATCGGGATCGCCGTTCTCTTCGCCGCCGCCCTTCAAAACGACCGTATCCGCAATGGGATATTGCACGCCGTTGACATAGAGATCGCACAGCTTGTTGAACTGGCAATCGCCCATCCAAATCGGCGTCCAGTTGCTGTCCTGTTTCAGGTACTGCGAGGCAAGGCGGAAGGAAATGTCGCCCGTGCCGGCGGAATCGGATGCGAACTGGAACACCATGGCCATGTCTTCGGGATCCTTGGAATCATCGGCCTTGAAGTCACCGACATACAGGCCGCCGTTGTCAATATAGCCGATATCTGTCTGCGTATATTTTTACACTCAAAATAAAATCAGTATATGCTTGCTTTATTGATATGTAATATTATTACGGCAACTTTTGGAAAATTTTTCCGCCAACGCATTTTACCGATTGCGAAACAAAACAAAAAGACGGATGCTTCAATCTTTGATCTCGCGCAGAATGTACGGATCCTTTACGGCGGCATCTTCCGAAAGAATGACGGCTTTGGAGATGATGTCCGCCGTCATGGGGTCTTCGTCGATGAAGTCCAGAAGCAGAGGCTTCGGGGTGCTGTAAACGGTATCGAGCAACAAATTTCCTTTCCCCTCTTTAAAGACCAGCCCCGTGCGGATGTTGACCAAATAGGTGCCGTATGTACCCTTGATCGAGATATTATCCTTTAAAAAGGAAACGTTCGTCAGGCCGAGCACGGAGACGACCGACCGAAGGATCGCCTGCCGTATTTCCACGGAGGACATGGCGAGTTCATAGTCGTAAATGCCGTTGGCGCTGACGGTGATCATCAGATCGACGTCGCGGAGCGTCTCGGAAAAAGTTATGTCGTCCACGGCTTTGAGCGGAATGACCTCTTCGCTACGGCGGCCGAGGAAAAAGATGCTGTGCAGTTCGCGATCGGTATTCTCAAAATCATACACGTACAGCTCGTCGAATTTCCTGAACAGTGCGGCCACGGTGTCGGAGGCATAGTACACCTTCCGCAGGCCTATATCCTCGGAGACCCCCCAGCCCTTCCCTTTGAGCGCAGCGATGCATTTTTTGATGTCCACATTGAAACCTTTGAAGCGCAGTACGCTGTCCTGGGAGAGTTCCTGTTCCGATTTCAGATAAAACTCGCGCAAAACCTGCTTGAAGGGCTGACGGACGTTGTTCCTGACGATGTACTCAATCGCCGCCGAAAGCGCGTCCGCTTTCCGCAATTCCACGGGATGCGCGACGTATACGGCGTTCTTGCCGCCGTCGGCGGGTCGACCATCCGGATCGAAAAACGCACCGTCGCGGAACACGGCGGGCTTCCCGCCGAGAAGAAACACCAGGCGCTCAAGCACGGATGCAATGCTCTTTTCCCGACTCATATGCACGATGCTTTCGACCGAAAACGCCGTCTTGTCGCACATTGCCTGTTCGAAGGCCCGCGCAATGCGGCGGAATTTTTCGTTGAGCAGTTTCACCTCTTCTTTCAGCCATACAACGGTTGCGTTGCCGGCATATTTTGCGGGAACGGCGGAAAGTTTCTTCCCGTTTTTATAAACCGTCAGCGCGACTTTACCGCCGTTCTCCAGGAGGACGGGGGTAATCTCAATCTCGTCCACGGCAAACGTTTTGTATATGTCATGCGGATCGTCGGCTTCCAGCTCGAACATGAAGAGATTGACGTCGGAATACCCCGCCGCGCGGGCAAGATTTTCAAGGGCGATGTCCACCGTCCGCCGCTCACTCATCCGACGCTGTGCGCCATACTTTTTGCTCTCTTTGAGAAAATCCTGCAAAAAGACATACCGCTCGCGGAGATCCACCTTGTTTTCGATCGGGATCAGGCTGTATATGAGACAAAAATCCTTGTTCCTCGACGCTTTGATGCGTTCGACGCACTCGGTCTTGGAGATTTTGCCGTTCATGGCGTCGAAAAATCTCTGCGCGCGCTTGTGCAGGCCGCCCACCGTGACGTATTTCGCATTGTCATAGATCATCTTCAGCCGATCGGCGGGAACGCTCTCGATCATTTCTTTGTACCACTTATAATCGAACGCGCCGTCTTTGAAATCGCGGTAATCGATGTCGGAATATTCCCTGATCGTTTCTTTTCTCATCTCGTACAAGCGATCGTCGTCGTACGGCTCGCTCTCATTGAGGTGGGCAATGAAGTAATACGCCGCAAATTTGAAGCGGGGAAATTCGAGATACCGCTCGGCATAATCGATGAAGGACGGATTGAAGAGCGTCGCACGCACCAATTCCTCGCAGGTGATGCCGTATTCCCGCACAAGCTCCGCGAATTTCTCATAGCTGTCTTCCGCGCCCTTGACGGTATATTTCATGATCTTGGAAAGCGCTTCGTCCTTTTCCCGGCTGTAAGACGAAGGAGAGCGGACAATGGTCAGACCGCGCGCCGCGACGACGGCGCGGAGAAAATATTGCATCCCTTCAAAACAGCTCAATTGCCGCACCAGCTTATTGTAGGGCGTGGCGATGGTGCCCCTTGCCAGCTCGGCGTCCAGCCCCTCGCCGATCAGCGCGAGCATGAACGCGCGGAAGCGGGGATAGGGATGGTCGGGACGGCCGAGATATACGGGATACTGCCTGCGGGACAACACACCGAGCCAGACGGAAGAGGTCAGAAGCGTGTGGCGGAGAAAAGCGGAGGATATGATCCCCTTTTCATACAATTTTGCGTACAGAACCACGGACGGGGATTGTTGCGTCTTGTTGACGTTCTGCACACAGACCGCATACGCGCAGGCGCGGAGCATCTCCGTATCCTCATCCTCGTTTTTTCCCTCCGGCGGCGCATCCGTCCGGTCGGCAAGGCCGAAAAACATATACGCATTGCAGGAAAGACCGCGATAATGGTGGCGCAATCTCTCCTGTTCGGCAATGAGCTCTTTGCGCGAGAACAACTCGATGAGCCGCATGCGCGTTTTTTTCGAGAACAATTCATGTACGACGGGCAATTCAAGCCCTTGCAGAACGCGCACCGCATATTGCCGTCCGTCTTCGTCGGCGGCAAGGAAGCCGAACAGTTTCCCGAAGTCGGACGGCGCGGCGAGATCTCCGTAGGCAAGGGAATAATATTTTTGCCTCTCCTCGTCGGCGAATACAAGGAGCAGGAAAAGACTGATTGTTTCCTCTTCCGTGAGCGAGGCGAGCAAAAGAGTCTTGAGCTCTTCGCCCAGCGGATAGTCGCAAAACAAGCCGTATTCAAAGGCATGCTTGGATATTTCCGAAAAATAACTGCCGAAGGTCACAAGACCTTCGCCGATCCAGGGTTTGTATTCAAAATCTTTGTGTTCCCGGATGAACTGCTCCAACGTTTCAAAAAATTCTTCCAGCCGTTCAAGGGTAATGCTCTTCCCCCCGAACTTCTCGGGCGGCGCGGCGAGCAGCCTGTCTATCTCTTCTTGAGGACAGGGCACCACCATGCCGTTCTCGTCCGGGGAGAAACAAGCGCGTCCGGGCCCCTCGGAACGTTCGAAATGTTCGGGGCTTTCGGGACGGTCGCTGCGGTTTTCTGCCACGGTGTTCCCTTCCGGCCCGGACATTTCCCGTCCCACGCTCACTTTATACTCCTCCTTGGCGGACAGAAGATATTTCCGTATCCTGTCCTTTGCGGGAGATGCAAGAAAGGCACGGACGATGCGGCTTTTGACGCTCTGACGTTTGCTTTTGAGATAATCGGAGACCGCCACCCCTTCTTCATATGTCAGGGCAATCTTCATCCTGTCATAAAAATTGCACGCTTCGAACTTATCCGTCTTGAGAAAACGTATGGCGCAAGCCCGCACGTCCAGGGAGGTCTTGTCCCCCGCTCTTTCGAGGTAGACGACCTGCGCGCCTTCGCCGAATCCCTCATACCTCGCGTCCAGGCATTCAAAATATTCGCGCCCGCCCAACGCACAGGCCGCGTCCGTCAGAAACCTGACGAAATCGGCCTTGGACACGTCTCTGGCAAAGGAGATGTCTTCGGTCACGGGATAGTGATAATTGACCTTTTCCATGCCGTCATAGAGTGCCAGCATGCGGCGGAAAATATCGGGCAGGATGTCCCTGTCGACGGATTTTCCCTTCAATTTGTACGACAGGAAGGAAAACTCTTCCCGCCCGAAGGGCGCAGAAAAGATGTCCCCCGCATATTTCTCATTCACTTCCTCGGCGGACAATACACACAGCAAGGCCCATCTCGCGGCGGGCATGCCCTCGTTGAGCACCATGCGCAGATAGGCGGGGAATTCAGCGGGAAAGATCCTTCTCACCGCCGCATGAAAATAATAATTTTCCTTGAACGGCCCGCAAAGATATTCTCTCAAATTTTTCCGCAAAACAGCCTTGAACACGGGCATGGCACGCGCGGGCGTCAAGGTGCATTGAAAATCGCCCATTTCCGCCACCGCGTCGCCGAACGCCTTGAACCGATCATAGCGATTGTTTTCGATCTCACCGATAAAGAAGGCAAACGCGCCGGCGTTGCCCGTTTTGAGCATATTGCCGAAAACGGACAGGCGCAACGTATCCGTCAGCCCCGCCGCCTTGACGGAATCGCTTATTTTTTTCCAGTCATGCACATCCCCGCGGGCAATGAGTAAAGGAAGAAAATAATTATAATATTCCGGCTTGTCCTGAACGAACGCAAAGACGTCCCCGAGCGTGAACTTTCCGCCGTCCAGCCCCTCGGCATACAGCATACAGTTCAGACAAGAGCCTTTCCAGGAGTACTCGACCTTCAGGCCGGAAATATTTTCCACGCTGGAAAGATCGTTTCCGTCCACAACTTTCTCCTCCAGCGCGGCATAGGCCAGCAGGAAATTGCCTGTGTTGTAGATGTCGCCACCGTTCTTTTTATACTCTTCAAGCATTTTCCCGTACACCGTGGGAAGAATCGCCCTGAGAACTTTTTCATTCGTCCGGAAAAAATCCTCCCCGTTAAAATCGGAGGAAAAGTTTTCGAACATCTTCTCGACATCCTTATCCCCCGTTCTCGCGGCAATCCTGCCGATGAGTTCCCTTCTCGTTACCATATGCATCCCCTTATATATTTCAATCTGATCAGGACGAGCTCGTCGCCCTCGGTGAGTTGCAGCGCCTGCCGAAGATCGCCGTAACGCATGTTCAGGGTCGCGTTGACGATGTAATATCCGCCGTCCTCAAACTGCTCTTCAGCCAGCGCCTGACAGGCGGCAAGGCTCTCCTTCACGGGCCTTTTTTCGTAATTTTTCGCAACCATTTCGCGGATAAGCTCCTCCACCGTGGCCGCAACCGTTGTATACTCCTCTTTCACGATCGGATTTTTCAGATCGGACAGAGACTTTCTGCAAATGAATATCTTCACGTCGTTCCTCCCGCTTCTTCTTTCGCGTCCGTCGCCCGTTGTCTTTTTTGCGTCCGTCGATCCCCCAGACTCAAAGGGCAAAGAAAGCCTTGCCGTGTTCCGCGCGCACGGCGGCCGCATGCGCCGATTTCCGCCGCGCTCCGCACGGAATGCCGTCATATTCCCATTGTACCACATTTTTTCCGCTTGTCAAGTCGTATAAAAAATGAACATAACGAACATTGTAAGATTACAATAGATGTGAGACAACAGGCATAAAAAAAAGAGTAACGAACCGAGAAGTTTGTGATATAGTTTAATCATGACAAAAAACTAAACAAATAAACAAACGAGGTCGTTACTCATGAATACTATATCACAAATCGCCCGCTTCCGTCAATCAGTTGTTACCTATTCTTTCCGTTTCGGCGTTCCCGCCGCTGTTCGCAGGTTTAACGTTTCCCGTGCCTCCGTTTATCGTTGGAGGTCCCGTTTCAACGGACAGACTTCTTCCCTCCGGGACAGGTCTCG
>CALWCO010000016.1 GCA_944376455.1 uncultured Clostridia bacterium | reverse complement strand
ATGAGTACCTTTTACGCGGGAACGCCGTTCCCGCACCCTTGGCAAAGGGACCACGTCCCTTTGCAATCCCGAGTTATCCCTATACGGGATTTTCAAGGGACATTGTCCCTTGGACAGGGATACCAAAGGGCGGCGCCCCTTGGGATAAGGTACTTCTTTACGCGGGAACGCCGTTCCCGCACCCTTGGCAAAGGGACCACGTCCCTTTGCAATCCCGAGTTGGTCCCGTCACGAGATTTTCAAGGGACGTCGTCCCTTGAACGGGGATTTCAAGGGGCGGCGCCCCTTGTGAATGAGTACCTTTTACGCGGGAACGCCGTTCCCGCACCCTTGGCAAAGGGACCACGTCCCTTTGCAATCCCGAGTTATGCCGCGCCGCAAGCGGCGCGGCATAAAAAATCATTTTTTGAGTTGTTTATAGAGCATATAAAAGCTCATGTTGCCCGTCTTCTGAAAGAGCTTCCACGCGATGTCCGCCGCGTCGTCATCATATCTGTTCTTGTGCATGCCCCCTCCTTTCAGAAAAAAGTATGCGCAAAAACGGGAGGGCTATTCCTCCGTCGGATCGTAACCGAATTCCTTCATCAGACCCGGACGGTTGCGCCAGTCCTCTTTGACCTTGACGTATGTCGTCAGAAAGACCTTTTTGCCCAGAAATTTTTCCATGTCCTGCCGCGCAAAGGAGGAAACTTCCTTGATCGCCTTGCCCTGTTTGCCGATCAGAATGGCTTTATGGTTGGACTTTTCACAGACGATGTCCAGGCCGATCTCGTACACGCCGTTTTCCTGCAAACGGAAAGTATGCACCACCACCGCCACGCCGTGCGGAATCTCCTTGTCGAATTTCAGAAGGATCTTTTCGCGCATGATCTCCGAGATCATGAAACGTTCGCTGCGATCGGAGACGATGTCCTCTTCAAAACATTTCTCCCCTTCGGGCAACAGAGCCACAAGCGCTTTTTCCAGCGCGGCGAGCCCCCTGCCGCGGCGGGCGGAAACGGGGTATATGTCCGCATCCACGCCCATGGCGGAGAGCTGCAACAGCCGTTCGGGGAGCTGTTCGGCGGGCATGATGTCCGTCTTGGTGAAAGCGACGATGAGCGGTACTTCCAAAGCGCAAAAACGCGCGATCAGGCGCGCGTCCTCTTCCTCCACCCGCTCGTGCCCGTCGAGAACATACAAAATGACGTCCACGCTCTTGGCGCTGACGTCCGTGGTGCGCATCATCTGTTTGGACAGCGCACTCTCCGCTTTGTAGAGCCCCGGCGTGTCCACGAACACGATCTGATATTCGTCCTTCGTCAGAACGCCCAGAATCCTGTCCCGCGTGGTCTGGGGCTTGGGCGAGACGATGGAGACTTTTTCCCCCACCAGCACATTGATGAGCGTGCTCTTGCCCGCATTCGACCTGCCGATGACGGCAACATATCCGCTCTTCATTCCCGTGATTCCTCCGTATACCCGATCTTTCAGTCCCGTGTGATGCCGATTTTTGAGAGAACCGACTCTTCTGCGGCGCGCATGACGGACTTTTCCCCGTCCGTCATATGATCATACCCCAAGCAGTGCATGACGCCGTGTACCAGCAGATAATGCAGTTCCCGTTCGTATGAATGCCCGTATTCCTCGGCCTGTTCCCGTACGCGCTTGACGCAGATGACGACCGAACCGAGCAATAGATTGCCGTTCTCGTCGATGTCAAAGGGAAAATCTTTTTTTCGCAGGGGTGCGCCCGCCGCAAGCGGAAGCGCGGGAAAGCTCAATACGTCCGTCACCGCGTCGACCTGCCGCTGTTCGCGGTTGAGCGTGCGAATGGTTTCCTCGTCGACAAAGACGACTTCAACCGCCAAAGGCACGTCGCTGTCGATGAATGCGGCCAGTGCCGCCTCAAGAGGCGCATACGCCAAAGGCGCGGAGGCCCCCTCCGACTCTTCTTCGCGATAAAAGACAAACAGATCAGCCATCCGCCTTGCCTCCCTTATCCTCCACGCCGCCGCGCGTGAAACGCACGTCAGGATATTTGATGCGATGATGATAGAGCCCCGTCAGCGCGCTGACCATGGTCTCCTTGATGACGTTCAGTTCACTCATGGTGATCTCACAGCGGGAAAACTGTTCGAGATCCATGCGCTCCTGAATAATGGACCGCACCGCCTTTTCCACCTTTTCGGGCGTGCGGTCGGTCAAAGAACGGGTCGCCGCCTCGCAGGCGTCGGCGATCATGACGATGGCCGCGATCTTGCTCTTCGGCTTGGGGCCTTGATAGGAATAATTTTCTATATTGATCTCCCCGTCGGACATTCTCAAGGCCTTGGCATAGAAGTATTTTATGGGCATGGTGCCGTGATGTTCAAGCGCCACTTCGGCAAAGAAACGGGGAAGGCGATAGGCCGTGATGAGGTCGTACCCGTCCTTGGTGTGCGAACGGATGATGTCCGCGGACAACTCGGGCGTCAGCTCGTCGTGCAGGTTGTGATCGGTCTGGTTCTCCGTGAAAAAGTCGGGTTGACGGAGTTTGCCGACGTCGTGATAGTACGCCGCCGCACGCGCCAGCTCGACGTTTTCGCCCAACGCGGATGCACAGCTTTCCACCAGCTGTGCCACCGTCATGGAGTGGTTGAACGTACCCGCCGCCTCTGCCTTCAGACGCTTCAAAAGTTTTGCGTCGGGCGAAGTCAGTTCGCGCAGGCGGAACACCGTCAGGACGCTGAACAAGCCCTCGAATACCGGCAGAAAGGCCAGGGCCAATATGGCGGAAAACACGCTCCCGCCGAGGCCGAACCCCGCCGACTGCAACAAGTTCCAGCCGTCAAGGTTGTTGTAATCGGTGACTTTCAGAAGCAGAATGATGACGGCGGTCGGTATGGAAATGACAAAGCCCGTACCCAGGACATGCCCCCTCGTCTTTGCGGAATTTCCCACAAATACGGCAAACATGCCGCCGATGAAGGAGATCATGAATGCGGAGAACATTTCGTTGGTCATGCCCGTCGCGACATAGGTCTGATAGTCGACGAACACGTCCAGCACGAACATGGCGACCGAAAACACGACATTGAGAAAGATCGCGTCCCGATAGCCCACCAAAAAGAGAGTCAGCAGGGCCAGCATCGCCGCAGGACGGGCATAGACGCTGATATAGCTTCCGCAAAGGCTGCAGACGATGATGCTGACGTCCAGAATGCAAAACACCAGCCATATATTCTTCATTTCCGTCAGGAAATTGCGTTTATCAAAGAAATAATAGAGATAGACGATCCAGCAAAGCAGGAACAGACATCCGGCGGTGAAAAAGAGCATGAAGAGGTTGTCCGCGAGGTACTGCGAATAGCCGGCGGGATCGTTAAAAAAGACCATCAGAAGCATGATGCCCAACAAAATGAGATAGTTGAGCACGAAAACGGTGATGCTCTTGAAGAGAATGAGCCCCGTGAAGGGACGTTCTTCGCCGATTATCATTTGTTCTTACCTCCTCCTTCCGCTTCCTCGGCGTCCCGCTCATACGCGCGGATGATCGCCATGACCAGCGGATGCCGCACCACGTCCTTGTCCGTCAGGCGGCAGACGGCAATGCCTTCCACGCCTTTGAGGATGCGCGCGGCGTGAACAAGGCCGCTCTTTTTGCCCTCCGGCAGGTCGATCTGAGTCAGATCTCCCGTGACCATCACGCGGCTGCCTTCGCCCATGCGCGTCAGGAACATCTTCATCTGCTCCCGCGTCGTGTTCTGCGCCTCGTCCAGAATGATGAACGCGTTGGAGATCGTGCGCCCGCGCATATACGCCAGCGGCGCGATTTCGATCACTCCGCGCTCCATGTATTTCGTATAGTTTTCCAACCCCAGAAGTTCCTGCAACGCGTCGTACAGCGGCCGCAGGTAAGGGTCCACCTTGTTTTGCAGGTCACCGGGCAAAAAACCGAGTTTCTCGCCCGCTTCCACCGCGGGACGGGTCAGCACGATCTTCTCCACCTGACGGCTCTTCAGGGCAGCCACGGCCAGACATACGGCGAGATAGGTCTTGCCCGTTCCGGCAGGACCGATTCCCAACACGATGGTATTATTCTTGGCCGCGTCCACATATCTCTTCTGCCCGACCGTCTTGCACTTGACCTGCTTGCCGCGCGCCGTGATGGCCACCACGCCCGACATGATCGAACCGATGTCCTCCGCCCGTCCCTCGCGTGCCAGTTCGATGCAATAGCCGATGCGCGTCTTGTCGATGGGCTCGCCGTGACGGATGATGTCCAAAAGGCTCTCCAACACCGCCGCGCCGGCAACGACGTCGTTCTCCTCGCCGTCGAGGAGTATACTCATCCCCTCCACGCGCGCCGTGAGCCCGAGCGCGCGCGTGACGGCAATCAGGTTTTCGTCAAAATTGCCGAGTACTTTCTGTAATTCGTCCAGACAGGACGTTTCCACCGTTTTTCTGAGCTGTGCCGTAAAGTATTTCCTCCAACGCTCCGATTTTATTCATCCACCGCAAAGAAAGGCGATGTTCCCCCTCTCCGCGCGTCAATCCATATTCCTGCGAACGGTGAGAATGTATTCCGCCGTTACAAAGTAACCGTCCTGCTGCGGCTTTGCAGACAGCCAAAGCAATTCCGTTTCCCCTACGGCCTGCACGGAAAGAATGACCTGTGCCGCCGCGGTTTCCTCGTTCTGCGTGGCGACAAAACGCTCTGCGTGGCAAAGGATGCGCGCGCTCGCCATGACGATTCCGCCGTCCTTTCCGTCCGCAAGGAGCTGTCCCTTTTCCACCTCGTCCCCTTCCTGTACCTGTGCAACGCCGCGCACTACGGTAAGGGATTGCACCACGCCCCCTTCCGTTGCATACAGCCCGCCCGCCGCGGCGGGCGGCAGGGAGGAAGAGGTCTGCACCTCGACGGTCAGCACGCTGCCCGTCTTTTCCAAAGAACAGAAACTGACGTTGTCGAAAGAAAGAATCTGCGCAGTGATCTCCGCCGTCTTTTCCCCGCGATAGACGCACCCCGCACGGACACCGTTTTCCTGCAGGAGCGCCAGGACTTTGTCGCGATAGTATGCGCCCGAACCCGTCACGTCGATGCGGAAGACAAAGAAATCGGAAACCGCGCAAAGCAGTGCAAAGGCGACCGCGCCGAGAAAAAACCCCGCGCGGCGGCGCAACGCCGACGCCAGCCGCCACAATCCGAAAGGACGCATCTTTGTAACATTATAACATGAATCCCGCAAAAATGTAAAGACTTTTTCACGGTTTTTCCGTTCAATGCACAGCCGCAAGGTCCTTTTATCGGGTTTTTCGACATGAAAAACGGGAATTTTTTCCCGTCGGAAATGCAACAGCGCCCCTTCGGGCGCAATGCCCTCGATCGTGAGCTGCCACAGAAAAAAACTTTCCATGTCCGCCTTATCCCCCTTCCTCGCACTGCACGGAGAAAATTTTGCCGCGGATCAATATATCGCTTTCGGCATACTTCGCCACGACCAACCCCTCTCCCGCAACGCGCAACGCGCCCCGCCGCAGGCGAAGGCGGACTTCCTGCGGGGAAAAGGATTGCAGGGACTTCACGTTCTGAAAATAGCCCCCTCTGTCCGTCCAGACGGTATAAATGGCCTCCCTCACGTCGCCGTCGGGCGGCTGTCCGTCACCCAGCTGCGAAAGAATTTCCTGCCAAAGCTGCATATCCCGTTCTCTCTCCTACCGCGTCCTTTTTTCTATCTAATGTATGCCGCGGCAGGAGGGAGTATACCCCCGCGCCGCGGGCATACAAGGCCCTGCGGGCAAGAGAAACAGTCCAAGCAACAGGCGAGGATGAGGCCACCACTTGAAAAAACATCTCCGCGCGCATATCCATGCGCGCGGAGACGGCGAAACGACGGAAAATCTGTTATCGGAAAGTTTTTTATCGCAAAGTTTTTTTCTTTCGCTCATGACGGGCGTTGCCCGTCAGCAGGGCGAGTTCTCTGTCGCATCCGGCGGGATCGGGCGTTTCGGCTTCCAAAGACAAGACATCGCCCGCGCAAAGAACCGTTTCGGCGTTCGGGACAAAAGCCGTTTCCCCGCGCGAAAGGCTCTTGACTGCACAGCCCTCGGGCCAGAGAATGTCCTTTACGGACATCCCCGCCACCATGCTGTGGGCCTGCACCGTGAGCGAGCGCAAAAGACGTACGGGCGGCTCCGCGCGTCCCCTTTCGATCTGTTCGAGAAGTTCTTCATAAATGGGTTTCGCGCCCGAGGCCTGTCCGACCATATATCCCACGGCAACGCCGAGAACGACGGGCAAAAGCGGGGTGAAACTCCAGGTTAGTTCGACGGTCATCACGATGCCCGTGATCGGCGCCCGTACCACACAGGTGAAGAAAGCCGCCATGCCGACCATGACGATGAGATCGGAAAGCGAGGCATCCATGCCCAAAAAATTCTGCATGAAGAGGGAAAAAAGCGCGCCCGCCGCCGCGCCCACCGCCAGCATGGGAATGAACACGCCGCAAGGCACGCCGCAAGACATATTCACGACGGATGCGATAAACTTGAAAATCAAAGCGACGGCGAGCGTACCCGCAAGCCCGAGGGAAAAAGCCTGCTCCACGGTCATCTCCGTCGTTCCGCCCTGCGTGCCGAGGGCTTCGATCAGGGCATGCCCCCCGCCCATCGCATAGACGGTGATCAGGCCGAATATCCCCGCGAGAGCGAAGGGAATGAGCATTTTCCCCGCACCGTGCAGGAAAGTCACCTTTCGCTCGATCAGTCTTTTGAGCGCGACGACAGCGCGGAAGAAGACCACGCCGAGCAAAGCACACACGAGCGCCGTCAGCGCAATGTAGCCGTATTCCGTATACGGATAGGCGACGGCGCGAAAGGAAAACGAGGTGAACGCGGCCTCTGTGGAAAGGCCGAGTCCGCCGCGAATGAGATTGCGCGTGACCACCCCCGCAAGCACGGAAGAAAAGGCACAGATGAATACTTCGGGAGAAAACTTTTTATGCGTCTCTTCAAAAGCAAACGCCATACCCGTCAGGGGCGCGTTAAAGGCCACGGCAAGCCCCGCGCACGCGCCGCCCGTGATCTGGTATCGACGGATCATGTCCGTGCGGGAAAACAGACGGGAAGAACCGTAACCGCACGCGCCGCCGATCTGCACGCTCGGCCCTTCGCCGCCCGCGGAAAGGCCCATGAATGCACAAAGAAGAGAGGCAGCGAACATGGAGCAGAGAATGGTGAAAGGATTATATTTCAAAGTGCCGCGCGCCGCGCCTTCGGTCTGGGGGATGCCGCTGCCGCGGATCATGGGTACGAGCCGCACGAGCACGCCGATGACCAGCGCCATCGCCGCCAATGCCGCAAACAGCAGAGGGATCAGAAACCAATGCCCGCGCAGATAGGCATATACATCGGTCGAAAATCCTTCGGCGAGAGAGATGAAGATGTTATAAAAAGTAACGATGACGCCCGCCAGAAAGCCCGTGACGCAGCCCATGAACAACAGTTGCAGGCCGCGGTGAAACCAGCCTCCCGCAAGGCGGCGGAAAAAATCCCCTCGCATAGACACCCTCCTTTGGTACTATTTTGCGCTTTTATTTGTTTTTATGCAAAGATTATTTTAGCACCCCCGCCGCCGTCCGTCAATTATTTTTCTTCCGCTCTCGCGCAAGAAAAATAAAAAAATAACTTGCGCGTACGGGGATTTTATGCTACAATAGACAAAAAAAGATACACAGGAAGCACCAAGATGCAGAAATTGCCTTTCGTAACCAAAGAACAGATCGAAGAAATCGCAAAGACCTATCCCACCCCTTTCCATATCTATGACGAAAAGGGTATCCGCGAAAACGCCCGCAAGCTCAAGGAAGCGTTCGCCTGGAACAAGGGATTCAAAGAATATTTCGCCGTCAAGGCGACCCCCAACCCCTATCTCATGCAGATCCTGCGGGAGGAAGGTTGCGGCGTGGACTGCTCGTCCCTGACGGAGCTCATGCTGTCGGATACCGTCGGCTTCTCGGGAAAGGAGATCATGTTCTCCTCCAACGTCACCCCCGCGGCCGATTTCAAGCTGGCGAGAAAACTCAACGCCATCATCAATTTCGACGATCTCACCCACATCGATTTCTTCGCGGGACTCGCGCCCTTTGCGGAGACCATGTGTTGCCGCTATAACCCCGGCGGGGATTTCACCCTCAACAACGAGATCATGGACACCCCCCGCGACGCAAAATACGGCATGACCAAAGAACAGATGAAGGAGGCCTTCCGCAAGCTCAAGGGATACGGCGTCAAGCACTTCGGCATCCACGCCTTCCTCGCCAGCAACACCACCGACAACGGCTATTACCCCAAACTCGCCGAGATCCTCTTCCGCCTCGCCGTGGAACTGGCCGCCGAGACGGGCGTGCACATCGCCTTCATCAACCTCTCGGGCGGCGTGGGCATCGCCTACCGCCCCGAACAGAAAGACAACGACATTTTCGTCATCGGCGAGGGCGTGCGAAAAGCCTATGAGAATATCCTCGTCCCCGCGGGCATGGGTGATGTCGCCATCTTCACCGAGCTCGGACGGTTTATGCTCGCGCCCTACGGCCATCTCGTCGCAAAGGTACTGCACGAAAAGCATATCTGGAAGGAATACATCGGTCTGGACGCCTGCGCCGCCAACCTCATGCGCCCCGCCATGTACAAGGCCTATCACCACATCACCGTCCTCGGCAAGGAGAACGCGCCCTGCGATCATCTCTATGACGTTACGGGCGGACTGTGCGAAAACAATGATAAATTCGCCGTTGACCGTATGTTGCCTAAGATCAATGTCGGCGATTACGTCGTCATCCACGACACGGGCGCGCACGGATTCTCCATGGGATACAACTACAACGGCAAACTGCGCTCGGCCGAGCTCCTGCTCCGCCCCGACGGTTCCGTTAAACTCATCCGCCGCGCCGAGACGCCCGAGGATTATTTTGCTACCCTCGATCTTACCCCCTTCAAGAAAAATTAAAACGGCAATGAAGGCAACTGATCGTCAGATCAAAGAATAAAACCGATAAGGAGAAAAATGCAAGATGGACGAAAAAGTCATGCGCAATCTGAGCTACGGGCTCTTCGTGCTCACGACCAAAGACAAGGACGGCGTGAAGGATACCGGCTGTATCGTCAACACCGTTGCCCAGGTAACCACGACCCCCAACCAGATCACCGTGGCGGTCAATAAGGCAAACTATACCGCCGAACGCATCCTCGCTAGCAGAAAATTCGCCGTATCCATCCTCGACACGTCCGTGAAGTTCGAACTCTTCGAACGTTTCGGCTTCCACAGCGGCAGGGATACCGATAAATTCAAGGATTTCAATGCCTGGGACACCGCCTCCAACGGCTGTGCGTTCGTCACAGCGGGCGCGAACGGCTACCTCTGCGCACAGGTCAAAGAGGTCTGCGACCTGGGGACGCACTATCTGTTCGTCGCCGAAGTCACCGACGGCGCGGTGCTCTCGCGAAAGGAGTCCTGCACCTATGCCTACTATCACGCCAACGTCAAACCCAAGCCGCAGACCAACGCGGCGGGGCAGACGGTGTGGCGGTGCACAATCTGCGGGTATGAATACATCGGAGAGGAATTGCCCGACGGCTTCATCTGTCCGATCTGCAAACACCCCGCATCGGATTTTGAAAAGATAACCAAATAGGAAGGCAATCCGATTGCCCCTATCCATGCAACGAAAGCGGGCGCGGCGATGAACATCGCCGCGCCCGCTTTCGTTATAACTTTTCTGCAAAGCCTCTATTCTTGCTTATCTCTCCCGCGGCACGAGAAACCCGCGGCGGGAAAGCTCTCTTTCGATGGCATCGAGCACTTCCTCGCTCTCGGCGGTGACCGTATGATAGTGATAATCGGAAGTGATATTTTTCAGGAAATCCGATTTACCGCTCGCAATGCCCGCCATGAATGCCTCTGCCTTGTTGCGACTGTCGATCTGCATCACCGCCGTAATCGTACCGTATACCTTATGATGCACGAATACGTTCTCCACGCACCCGCCCATGTCCGCGATGAGGCACAGTTCTTCCCGCGTTTCTCCGTCGGAATGACGCACCTTGAAGACGCGCGAACAGACCTTTTTATGCGGCAGAACATACCCGCGGTTGGTGGCGAGAATGTCCTTGCCTTCGGCACGGAGCAGAGCGACGTCCTGCACGATCACCTGACGGCTGACGCCGAACTGCCGCGCGAGACGGCCCGCCGCTTGCGGCGTTTCGCCGAGTTGCAGGAGTATCTTTTGCCTGCGTTCTTCTCCCGTCATCATTTTCCGTTCCCGTCCTTACACCGCGTGCAGATTTTTCAAAGATACGTCCAGAATGGGCGCGGAATGGGTGAGCGCGCCGCAGGACACGACGTCGGCGCCGATGTCTTTCAGCCGCGCGACGCTCTCTTTGGTGACGTTGCCCGAGATTTCCACGATCGCCCGACCCGCTATGATTTTCACCGCTTCGCGCATGGCGTCGTCCGTCATGTTGTCGAGCATGATGATGTCCGCCCCCGCCTCGACCGCTTCGCGCGCCATGGCAACGCTTTCGACTTCGACTTCCACTTTGGTCGTGAAGGAAGCGTACGCCTTTGCCGCGGCGACGGCGTTCTTCACGCCGCCCGCCGCGCCGATGTGATTGTCTTTCAGCAGAATGGCGTCCGAAAGGTTATAGCGGTGGTTGCCGCCGCCGCCCGCACGGACGGCATATTTCTCAAAGAGCCGCAATCCGGGCGTCGTCTTGCGCGTATCGACGAGTTGCAGTCCGCTCCCTTCGAGGAGCGCGGTCATGGCGCGCGTCGCCGTGGCGATGCCGCTCATGCGTTGCAAAAAATTGAGCGCGGTGCGCTCGCCCGTCAGAATGGCGCGCATATCCCCGCGCACGAGCGCGAGCCGCTGTCCCTTCTTCACGGCGTCGCCGTCCTTGGCGAAAAATACGACTTCCGCCGACGGATCAAGCAGGAAAAAGGTCCGCGCAAAGACGGACAAACCCGCAACGACGCCGTCCTGTTTGCAGAGCAGTTCGGCTTCCCCTTTTTTATATTCGGGCAACACACAGTTGGTGGAGACGTCCTCCGCCGTCACGTCCTCTGCCAGTGCCGCAAGGATAATTTTATCCCCGTGAATTTTCATGGTAATTTCATCGATCATGCCTGTCTCCTTCCGCCCGCCGCGCGCTCGGCTTCGGCCGCCGCGCGGATGAGCGCCGCATATGTTTTTTTCAATGTGTCGTAATCCTGATAGGCCGATAAGTCCGCCTGCGGGAATTTCTGTATTTTTCCCGCACCGTCCTCCGCCATGGCCTGTGCCGCCCGTTCCGCCCAGACGAGGCTTTCGAGCAGGGAATTGCTGGCGAGACGGTTTTTGCCGTGCACGCCGTTGCAGGCCGTCTCGCCCGCGGCATACAGCCGTTTCATGTTCGTGCGACCCCACAGATCGACCTTGACGCCGCCCATGAAATAATGTTGCGCGGGCACGACGGGTATGGGCGTCGTCAGAACGTCATACCCCTCGTCGCGACAGTGCGCAAAAATCGTGGGGAAGTGCTCGCGCAACGTCTTTTCACCCACGGGGCGCATATCCAGCCGCACGAAAGAAGCTCCTTCCCTTGCCATCTGTTCGCGTATGGCCGCCGTCACGACGTCCCGCGGGAGCAGTTCGTTGCAGAACCGCTTGCCGTCCGCTCCGAGGAGCACCGCCCCTTCCCCGCGCACCGATTCGGAGATCAGAAACCTTCTGCCGTGCTTTTCGGAATAAAAGGTAGTGGGGTGGATCTGCACATAATCGATGTGCTCGGTCCTAACGCCGTTGCGCAGGGCAATGGCGACGGCGTCGCCCGTCAGGTGCCGGTAATTGGTCGAATTTTCAAACAGTCCTCCCACGCCGCCGGCGGCGAGCAGGGTATGGTCGGCATAGACGGTGAAGAGCTCGCCCGTATCCGTTTTGCGCAACACCCCGCCGAAACACTCCCCGTCACGGGCGATGACGTCGACGAGTTCGCAATATTCGACAAGCCGTATATTCTCCCGCGTCTTCGCCGCCGCCAGAAGCCGGCTTGCGATCTCTTTGCCCGTCACGTCGTCGTGGAAGAGGATGCGCGGCACGGAATGCCCGCCCTCGCGGGTGTAGCGGAAATGCCCCGCCCCGTCCCGCGCAAACGCCACGCCGCAGTCGACCAGTTGGGCGATGACGGACGGCGAACGCCGTATCATCTGCTCCACGGCCGCGGCGTCGTTCTCATAATGTCCCGCGCGCATGGTGTCTTCGAAATACGCGTCGAAATCTTCGGGCGCTTTGAGAACGCATATGCCGCCCTGTGCCAGAAAAGAATCGCTCTTTTCCTCTCCGTCTTTGGAGAGTACGAGCACCCGCGCGCTTTCGGGCAGGTGCAGAGCACAGAAGAGCCCCGCCACACCCATGCCCGCGATGAGCACGTCATATCTCTCGGATAAATTCTCTCTTTCCATCTTTGTATCTCTCCCGCTCTTTTCTCTCTTTTCAGCCCAGGGAGAGCATCCGCGCCAGCGGAGCATACGCCCGCGCGCCTTCCTCTTCGCCGATAAACACCTCTCCCGCGCCCGTTTCCAGACAATGCAGGACTTTTTCAAGCGTGATTTTTTTCATATCCGCGCACACCATGCCCGCGGGGAAAAAGGTCTTTTCGGGATAACGCTTTCTCAGTTCAAAGAGCACGCCGGGTTCCGTGCACACGATGAATTCCGTTGCGTCGCTCCGTCCCGCAAAGGAAATGATCTCGGCGGTGCTGCCCAAAAAATCGGAAATCTCCCGCACGGCCCTGCCGCATTCGGGATGGGTGAGCACGGGCGCAGCGGGATGAGACCGCTTCGCCGCCGACACGTCCGCCGCCGAAAGAAAGGCGTGCACGGGACAGTACCCGCCCGAAAAATAAAACTTCTTTTCGGGCACCGCGGCGGCGACAAAGGCGCCGAGGTTCTCGTCGGGAATGAAGAGAATGTTTTTCTGCGGCAGAGCTTTGACGATCTTCACGGCATTGGAGGAGGTCACGCACACATCGGACAGTGCTTTGAGCTCTGCCGTCGAATTGATGTAGCATACCACCGCCAGATCGTCCGTCTCCCGGCGCAGTTTTTCAATCTGTTCGGCCGTCGCCATGTGTGCCATCGGGCAGTCGGCCGTTTGATCGGGCAACAGTACCCGTTTGTCGGGATTGAGGATCTTCGCGCTCTCGCCCATGAAATGCACGCCGCAAAAGACGACGGTCTCCGCCGCCGTTTCCCGCGCGATGCGCGCGAGATAGAAGGAGTCCCCCACAAAGTCCGCGATCGCCTGTACCTCGTCGGGGACATAGTAATGCGCCAGAATGACGGCGTTCTTTTCCGCTTTGAGCGATTGAATGCGCTCGGTGATTGTCTGCATGGCTCTTCCTCGGTTTGTATTTTACCATGTAACTATACACTGAAAATTTACATGTGTCAAGACATTTGCGGCAATGACCGAACGCGGCGGAAAAAACTTGTTCTTTGCACTTTTTTTGTGCCTTTTTTTCATTTTTTCTTTCACCCGAAGGATTTTTTCTTTCTTTTTTGTCCGCCCGTTTCTCCCTCCGCCGCGCCGCACCGCCCGAAAACGGAAGTTTTTGGTCGTTCGGCTTTGAACTTTTCCGATTTTTTATGAAATAATCCGATTTTTTCTTTTGAAAACTTTCACATTTTCCCCAAAACAAAACAGGCGCGCGGAACATTCGTTCCGCGCGCCTGTTTTGCTTCTTGTCTTAAAAAATTACTTTTTCGGAAAGAGCTCCGTCGCCGCGTTCCTCCCGTTCAAAACCTTCTTTACCGAAATTCTCCCGCAATGTTCTCTTGGGGACGTATGACGGAAAAACGGAAAATGCGGGCCGACCTCAGCGCTCCGAGCAGTGGAAGATGAGACCGATGGTGCCGGGTCCGCAGTGCGAACCGATGACGGGACCGACGGGCTGCACGTGAATGTCCAGATCCCCGAACTCCTCTTTGAGGCTCTTGACAAAATTCTCCGCGACGTCCTCGCAGTCGGCCTGCAGGACGAACACTCTGTACTTATCCAGCTCGCTGCCCTTGGCGCGCATATAATCGCGCAAGACGCTGAGCGCCTTCTTCAAGCCCTTGGCTTTCGTCAGGTTGATGATCTTGCCCTCTTCGTTGAAATAGAGAATGGGTTTGATGCCGAGCAGGTTCCCCACCACTTTGGAGACGCCCGACACTCTGCCGCCGCGATAGAGATAGGTCAGATCGTCCACGACGAAATATGTCGCGGTGTGCGGGATCAGTTCGTCGAGATAGGCGTCCAACTCGTCCATGGTGGCACCCTCTTTGTACTTCAACGCGGCATAATAGGTGACAAATCCGCTGCCGAGGGAGATGGTCTTGCTGTCCTTATAGCGAATCTCTCTGTCGGGATATTTCTCCTTGAGCTGTGCAATGACGTTCTTCATCGCGCCGAAGGTGCCGCTCATCTGGTGGGAGAACGTGACATAGTAGATGTCCTCGCCGCGCGCGAGCACGGGCTCGAAATATTCGGTGTAAGCATACTCGTTGAGCGCGCTCGTCTTGGGCACGGCGCCCTTCTTCATTTGATCGAAGAATCCTTTGAAATCGGTATTCTCGCCCATGTCATAGAAATATTCCTCGTTGCCGATCGTGTAGGGCATGCGAATGACGTTCAGCCCCAGCTCCTTGACGGTCGTATGCCACAGTTCGCAGTTGGAATCGCAAAATAAACGATACATTTTTTGTGTTCTCCTTATCTTGAAAAAATAATATAATGATTTATCGTTCCGCCTTGGCGCCGTCGATCAGCGCAAAGGAAAACTCTCCGCTCACGCACACCTTTCCGTTCACGCGGCCCTCTGCCTTGATGAAGTGGATGGGCCCCATGGAACGGATGTGCGCGCAATTGAATTCCACGGTATCGCCGGGCACGACCGGCGCTTTGAAGCGGACGTTGTTCATGCCCGCATAGAGGGTGATCTTCCCCTTGACGGCGTCCGCCATGAGCATACAGGATGATTGCGCCGCCATTTCGCAGAGAATCACGCCCGGAACAATGGGATTGCCCGGGAAATGCCCCTGCAGGAAAAATTCGTCGCCGCGGACGGTGTATTTGCCCGTGACCGTGCCGTTTTCGTTCTTCACCGCCTCGTCCACGAGCAACATGGGCTCGCGGTGAGGCAGAACTTCTTTGATCTCTTCTCTCGTCATTGTCTTTTTTCGTTCCTTATGTTTATGTTTTACGGGTTCTGAAAGGATAGGGCGTTATACGTTCCGTATACTCTTCCCTGTCCCTTGCCCTTTCTTTTCCGCCCGCCGCGCGGTGTCCGCGCGGCGGGCAGGAAAAAAGATGTTTTTTCATTCACAACGCGCCGCCGCCGCACGCAAAAGCGTTTCCGCCTCCGCGGTCACTTCTTCTATGATCTCCTTGCAGGTCTGTTCCCTGTCGACCAGTCCCGCGACCTGTCCGCACAGGAAGGAACCGTTTTCCTCGTCCCCTTCCATGACGGCCTTGCGGAGCGCACCCGTGCCGAACGCGTTGAGCTCCTCGTCGGTGACGTTCGGATCGCTCTCCTTCTGCGCAAAGGCGCGCGCAAACGGATTTTTCAGCGCGCGGACGGGGTGTCCCAGACGTCTGCCGCTGACCATCGTGCCCGTATCCTTTGCCGCAAGGACCTTTTCCTTGTAATGTGCATGGATATGGCATTCCTTTGCCACCAGAAAGCGCGTGCCCATCTGCACGGCCTCCGCGCCGAGCATGAACGCCGCCGCCATGCCCCTGCCGTCGGCAATGCCGCCCGCCGCAATGACGGGGATATCCACGGCGTCGACGACCTGCGGCACCAAGGGCATGGTGTTTGCCTCGCCGATGTGTCCGCCCGATTCGCCCCCTTCGGCAATGACGGCCGACGCGCCGCGCTTGGCCACCATCTGCGCCAGCGCGACCGATGCAACAACGGGAATGACCTTGATACCCGCTTCCAGCCATTTTTTCATATACGTCAGCGGATTGCCCGCGCCCGTCGTCAGGACGGGTACGTTCTCCTCTACCACGACGGCGGCTACTTCCGCCGCATACGGGCTCATCAGCATGACGTTGACGCCGAAGGGCTTGTCCGTCAGCGCGCGCAGTTTTGCGATCTCCGCGCGGAGCTGTTCGCCGTTCATGTTCATGCCGGCGATGATGCCCAGTCCGCCCGCTTCGGAAACGGCCGCCGCCAGACGCGCGTCCGCGACCCATGCCATGCCGCCCTGCAAGACGGGGTAACGGATACCCAGCATTTCGCAAATTTTACTCTTGATCATCTTGACTTGTCTCTCTTTTTCTCGTTAAAAAAATGAATGTCACATGAAAGAAATTCATTTTTTCTATTGTAAAACAATCGGCGGCGTTTGTCAAGGGCAGAGGCGTGAAAATTTCCCTTCTTTGGCTATCACCTGCTTTTTTATGGGATTTTTCCGCACTCTTATAAACTTTTTCCGCTCATATCCCCATTTCCACGGCATCGCGGACGAAAAGAAAAAAAATTTTTCCGTCAGTTTTCCCGTCCCGCGGCGGCGAAAAAATCTTTTTGTTTGCGGCCACAGTCGGCGGCCGCCGCCGAGCGCACGTCCAGATGAAAGACGTGCCCGAGCTTTTTGTCCGTCCTGCCGTATTCCGCGCACGCGCAAGGCACGCCCCGCGCGCGGAGCAATTCTGCCAGGGCGGGCGAAGCGGCGGTCACGGGGTCGTTGACGCTGTAAGAGAGAAACACGGGCGGGAAGCCCTCCCGCACATATTCCTTTGCGCACAAAAGTCTCTTTGCCCGCGTGTTCCCTTCCGTCCATTCCGCGACGGCGTGACGGGACGGGCCGAGAAAGCCCTTGCCGCAATCGTATACGCCGCTGTGCAATCCGATCGCGCGAAAACGAACGGGCGACATCAGAAACGGATATTCCGCCGCATAAGCGGGACTGACCGTCATGCCGGCATACACGCTCAGAAGGAGCGCACCGACGCTGTCCCCGACAGCGTAAACGGTTTGCCGATCGGCGCGGTATTCGCGGGCATGGTCGCTTAAAAATTGCATGACGGCGTTGAGATCCTCCAGCGGTGCGGGGAACTTTTCGGGCAACAGGCGATAGTTGAAATTGAAAACGGTATATCCCTGCAACGCGAGATGCATGCAATAGAAACGGTACAATTCCTTATCCCCGTAACAAAAGCCGCCGCCGTGCACGCTGACCAGAGAGGGCAACACCTCCCCTTCCCGCGCGAGGGTGTACACGTCCAAAAGATGTTCGATGCCGCCGGGCGCATAGCGCACGTTGCGAAAGACGGTCAGTTCGGGCGGTTCGATGAGACCTTTGTCGCGTTTTTTATCGTTTCTCGCAGAAAAATATACAAAGGTTTTCAACGCCAGCGCGGAAAGAAAAGACATACGATTTCCCTCTTTTTCCCATTTTATTTTTCTCTGCCCGCCGCCGCGCCGCCCGCAAAAGCGGCGGAGCGGCGGCACGACGGCGGGTTCCGTTGCAAAATCCGTTTTTCAACAAAATCGGTTTGCACCGAAATCGATTTACAATAAAATCTGCTTCATAACAAAAAATGCGGACGGAGTCCGAAAAGGTTCCGTCCGCACGCTGCCGCAATTTATTTTTCTTCTTCGCGCTGGCGCGCATAGGCATAAGCGCCGTAAATGCCCGCGTCGTTGCCGAGCTTGGCGCGCAAAATTTCCAGCGGGGCATAGTCGCTGTTCACATAGATCAGCCGATCGACCGCTTCTTTGAGCGGTACGAGCAGGGCTTCGCCCTCGTTGGATACGCCGCCGCCGAGCATGACCGCCTGCGGACGGAAAATGTTGACCAGGTTGGCAATGCCTTCGGCGAGATAAGCAATGTAATCTTCGACGACCCGTTTTGCCGTTTCGTCGCCCGACCGCGCCGCCTTGAACGCCGTACTGCCGTCCACTTTCTGCAGGCTTCCGCCCGCCAGTTGCCACAGCAGACTATCTTTGTCCCTCTCCATCGCCTCGCGGGTATCGCGGATGAGCGCGGTGGCGGAAGAATATTGTTCAAAACATCCCCGTCTGCCGCAACCGCATTCTCTGCCGTCCGTGTGAATGACCATGTGTCCGACTTCGGCGCCCGCGCTCCGAAAACCTTCAAAAAGTTTCCCGTCGAGCACGATGCCGCCCCCGACGCCCGTGCCGAGCGTGATGAGCAGACAATCCCTGTACTTCGCCCCCACACCGAATTTGGCCTCGCCGAGCGCCGCCGCGTTGGCGTCGTTGGTGAGATATACGGGTTTTCCCGTAATATCCGCCACGGCGCGTGCAAGCGGAACCTGCCTCCAATTGTAATTGCCCCATTTCGCGACCACGCCGCTTTCGCTGTCAATGACGCCCGGCGAACCGATGCCGATGGCCTGCACGTCGTTAAAACTGAGCCCCGCATGCGCGACGACGCTCTTTGCCAGCGCGCCGAGCTTTTCCGCCACGCCCTTCGCTCCGTCGGCCGGATCGGTATCCACTCGCTCTTTGAGAATGAGTTCGCCGTCTCTGAACACGCCCGATTTAGCGGACATTCCGCCAAGATCTATCCCTACGTAAATCATTGTGCCTCCCTGCAATACCGACATAAGCCGCGCAAAACGACCGCACCGCGGCTTTCTTCTACAAGTTTATATTGTAAAGCAAAATCAGAATAAAATCAAGGCCTTTTGGCAAAAAAAACTGTTTCTTTTCAGAAAAAAATATGTTATAATGCGGATAAAAGGAAGAAAAACAACCAAGGAGACAAAATATGTCGTTTTTACCCCAAGACCCCGCAATGTTGCTGAGCTATGTGAATACCAAACTGCGTGACCGCTATGCCTCTTTCAGGGAATTTTGTGAAGAAGAGGACGTCGAGGAACAAAAAATCCTTAACGCCCTGCAGGCGGCGGGATATGCCTATGACGCGGCAAAAAACGCCTTTGTGCCCGCAGACGCTTGAAAAAAATTTTTATTCGTGTTACAATAGAGGAAAATCCGATTTTCGGGAGGTGTTTTCATTATGACCATGGAAGAATTGAAAAAAGATAAAATCGCCGCCATGAAGGCGCACGAAACGGACGCCGTGACGGCCTATAACGCCCTCATTTCCCGCCTGATGCTCATGGCGACCGATCCCAATCACGGCAAGGAGATCTCCGACGCGGACATCGTTTCCGCCGCCTCCAAGACCGAAAAGGAACTCTTGGAAGAGCAGGAAAATTTCCGAAAAGCGGGACGGGAAGAAACGGTTGCGGCGCTCGACAGACAGATCGCCACCGTCCGCAAATATATCCCCGCCATGATGAGTGCGGAAGAAATCAAAGCGGTCATTCTCTCCCTCGACGACAAGAGCGTGCCCGCCGTCATGAAACATTTTAAGAGCAACTATGCGGGCAAATGCGACATGAAACTGGTCAACGAGACCTTGCGTTCACTGTGAAAAACGCAATGCCGCGCACGAAACCGGACCAGAGCGCGTCCGGTTTTTCTCTTTCGCTCTCCGCAAATTACCCCGTCAACCCCGCCTCTGTCCCGTTGCCCGCAAGCGAAAACGGTGCGGCGAAAACCAGCCGACATCGCAAACGGGATCGGCTTTGGGAAAAGACGGTCATCGTCACGGGTGCGTCGTCGGGCATCGGCCGATCGCTTTGCAAACGGCTTGTCGAAAGGCATGCCTGCCGCGTCATCGGCGTTGCGCGGAACGAAGAACGCTGTCTTTCCTTGCGCCGAGAACTGGGAGACGCCTTCTCTTATCATCTCTTTGACGTGAGCGACGAAAAGGCATGGCAGGCGTTTGCCGCCCGATTGCAAGAGGAAAACATTCTTCCCGATATTTTGGTCAATAACGCGGGCATGCTGCCGCGATTTTGTCGTTTCGATCGCATGGACGCGGCGTTGTTCTCTCAAACGATCGATGTGGATTTTCTCTCCGTCGTCTATGCCTGCCGCGCAATGCTCCCGCTCTTGTTGCGCGCCCCTTCCCCCATGCTGTGCAACATTGCCTCTTCGGCCGCGTTGTGCCCTCTGCCGGGAGTCACCCCCTATGCTGCCGCCAAAGCGGCGGTCAAAAGTTTCACGGAATCTTTGGCGGCGGAGTATGCCCCCGACCGCCTGCGCGTATGCCTCATCCTGCCCGGTTTTACGCTGACCGATATTTTCCGCGAACAGAAAGAGAGCGGAATGCGGAATCCTTGGCTCTCCCGCATCGCCATGCCGTGCAAAAAGATGGCGGGGAAAATCGAGCGGGCGTTGCAAAAAGGAAAGCCGAGGAAAGTTTTCGGGGCGGACGCCAAAGGCATGGATCTGCTCTATAAACTTTTCCCCGCGCACGCCGCGCGGCTGTGCGGCAACGTTCTGCGCCTCGGCGCGGCCGCCCTGTTTGAGGACGTCTTTCCGACCGACGGGATATAAGGTTTGTGAACGACTGTGCACGCTTCAAGACTTCAGATCTTTAAGTCTTTGCTTTTTACGTGTTTGTTTATAAAGCACGGGAAGGCGGCCCTTTCGGACCGCCCTCCCGGCTTTGAAACATTGCAGACCTTTGAACAAACAGTTATACCGCCGTTGTCTCCAGCGTCCGCACGATCAGTTCGGCGAGCACGCGCAGATCGTCCGCGGCGTTTTCCGCCGCGCATTCCTCCGCATAGGCGCGCAACGTCTCCTCCACCCGCTCAATGTCCTCCGCGGAATATTCTTCCGAAACACAAGCGGCGACTTTGACGGCGAGGTCGTCGAGATTTTGTCCCGACGCCACACCCGACAAAAGTTCTCGCACCACCGATTCCTTGGCCGAAAGCGCCTTTTTGCCCGTAAAACGGGACAAAAAGGCGCCGAACAATGTGGCAAGGCAGCCCGTGGCAAAGCCGCGGCGAAGAATGTCGGCGATGTTTTCCGAAAGATATTCCCACGAAGGGTGCGTCACGCACTGCACCGCCGCAAAGAGCACTGCACCCAACGCAAACGGCAGAACCGCCGTCAGGAGGGCGTTTGCCTTATCCTTGAAAAGCGTCTGCCTGAGCACGCGCACAATGACGGCGACCGCGGCCGCAACGAGCGCGGCATCGATGCCGAACTGACCGAGCAACTGAAAAATTTCCGAGTCCTCCATTGCGAAAAAACCCTTCGGCGGCAAAAAAACAGCTCCCGTGCCCCTGCCGCCAATGAAAAAATTTCTCACCCGCCTTTTCCAGTATACACCCGTTTGTGACTGTCGGGGGCACAATCATGCCGCCTTTTTTTATTTATTTTTTAAAAACATCCGCCCCCGCGCGTCGTTTGACGCGCGGGGGCGGATATTTTACGGGCGACTGCCTATACTGCATAGTGATCATGCAAAAACCGGAAAAGGATTTAAGAAAAAACATACAAAAGCTCAAAGAACTCCTGCCTGCGGAAGACATTCTCACCTTTGCTTTTTCCCTGCCGTCGGGCCGGGAATGCACCGCGATCTTCACGGACGGCGTTACCAATAAAGAGCTTTTGGGCGAACAGGTGGCCAAGCCCCTCGGCGAATATACGGGGGAGGAAACCTTTGAAGGCATTATCCGAGCCGTTGCCGCGCCCGAAAACAAGGAGGGCGGGGATTTCGCTTCGCTCACGGAAGAAATCCTTGACGGCAACGCCGTGCTTTTCGTCGACGGATTTGACCGTTCTCTGATCGTCGGCGTCAAGACCGTTCCCGCACGCGCCGTTATGGAACCGCCCACAGACATCGCCATCAAGGGCCCGCGGGCGGGCTTTGTCGAGGACGTCAAGACCAATATGTCTCTCCTGCGCACACGGATCAAAACGCCCGAACTGCTCTTCAAAACCGTTACGATCGGACGGCGGAGCCGCACAAAAGTCGCCCTTTGTTATCTCAAAAATATTGCGCGGGACGAAGTCGTGCGCAACATAGAGTCCCGGCTCAAACGCATCGACATCGACGGCGTGTCCGACTCTTCTTACGTCGCCCTCTTCCTCGCGGGACGGCGACATTCCCTGTTCAAACAGACGGGCACGACCGAAAAGCCGGATATTCTCGCCGCAAAGATGCTGGAAGGGCGGGTCGGGATTCTCGTCGACGGCTCGCCCATCGCGCTCACCCTGCCCTACCTGCTCATCGAAGATTTTCAGGCGAGCGAAGATTATTTCGTGTCGCCCTTCCGCGCGTCCTTCACCCGATTCATCCGCATCTTTTCCCTCATCATATCCATTTATCTTCCCGCCTTCTATGTATCGGCGCAACTCTTCAAATTGCAACTCCTGCCCCTCGGACTGCTCCTGACCATTGCAAGCAACATTCAGGGGCTGCCGCTCTCGCCCAGTCTGGAAATGTTCCTCACCGTACTGCTGCTGGAAGTGCTCACCGAAGCCAGCGTGCGGATGCCGAAATACGTGGGCATGGCCCTGTCCGTCGTGGGGGCTTTGGTGCTCGGGGATACTGCCGTGAATGCGGGCATACTCTCCACGCCCGCCATACTCATCATTGCGCTGTCGGGCATCTGCCTGTATACCGTGCCCAACCTCATCGAAACGACCTCCCTCATCCGCCTTCTAATGCTGTTGGCGGCGGGAAGCGTCGGGATATACGGCATCGTACTGCTCACCGCGTTCCTGCTCTACTATCTCTTCTCGTCGGAGAGTTACGGCGCACCGTTGCTTGCGCCCTTCTCCCCGATGATCGAAAACGATCTGCGGGACGCCTTCACCAAATATAACCTGCGGGAACTGCGGGACAGACCCGTTCCCATTAGAGGAAACAACAAACGGAGGTTGCGCGACGATGAAGAGTAATACAAACATGAACAATACAACCAGCATGACGCGAAACGACAAACACACCGTCACCACGCGACAGCTGTGCTTTATGCTCGCCTTTTTTCTGCCCGCAAATAAAATCATTCTGCTCCCGTCCGTATTGACGCAATACGCGGGCAACGACCTGCTTCTTGCCGCCCTGGCGGTCTTTGTCCTGCAAGGAGCGGCCATCTTTGCCTTGCTGTGGATCATGTCGCGCACGGAAAAAACTCTGTTTGAACTGATTGAAGGAAAATTCGGGACATGGGCGGCACGGATATTTTATTTCATTTTGGGCGCGTACCTGCTTTTTTCCTCCGTTTTACCCGTGACGGAACATCGGCTGTATACGCAGAACACCATGTACGATACACTGCCGACCATTCTCATCTTCATTCCCTTTTTCTTTTTCAGCGGCTATGCCGCCGCAAAAGGATTGCAATGCGCGGGACGGGCGGCAGACGTGAGCGCGCTGCTTTTCCTGGTGTCCGTGCCGGTATTGCTCTTTATGTCGGTCGCAAGCGTCGACTTCACTGCGCTGCTGCCGATCGGCTCCGCGGGTGCGGGGAAAATTTTCAATGCCTCCGCGCACGTTCTGAGCTGGTGCTCGGATGCGGGATGGGTGTTGGTGTTCCTGGGTAACGTACGCGTGGAAAAAAATTTTTTATGCAAAACGGGAATCTCTTATGCCTGCGGCGCGGGCGTCGTACTTCTCTTCCTCGCGGTATTTTACGGGATATTTTCCACCGTGGCGATGAACGAATCGTTTGCCGTCGTCAAGATCGCAAGATATTACAACGCCCTCAAGACGCTCGGGCGGATCGACTACCTCTTCATCTATATCCTCTCGCTCGTACAGCTTTTCGCGCTCACTCTGCCGATACAGCTCAGCGCCTATACGATGGGAAAGGCTTTCAACACAGACATGCCCCCTCTCTTTTCGGCAATCGTCAACGGCGTCTTATTGCTCGTCGTACTCTTCACCGCCAAGTCGTTCCCCTCTCTCGAACGCACCATCAACGGGTATCTGTTTCCCGTCTTTCTCGTCTTTGCCAACGCCCTGCCTCTTTTGTGTCCCCTGTTGCTTTTAGGGGAGAAACAAGCGCGCCGCGACAATAACCCGCAAACAGACGAGCAAAAAGATAAAGAGAAAGATAACGATAACCGCAACAACCGTGATCGAAAGCGGCAACAAATTCCCGCGGGAGGAAAAGAATTTTGAAAAAAACACGCTTTTACCTGCCCCGACGCTGGGGCGAAAAAATCATTCTCTTCATCGTCGCTTTTCTCTTTCTTCTTTTTTTCAGCACTGACTTCGGTCTCATCGACATTCAAAAGACGGCGATCATTCTGGCGGCGGGCATCGACCGCACCGAAGACGGCAATTTTTCCGTCACAGCACAGATCGCCGTTCCCGAAGCGTCCAAAAGCGGCGGCGCGGCACAGGCGACCGCCATCAGCGGTTCGGGGGAAACAATCGCACGCGCATTTCAGGAGATCAACACCAAGACGGGCTGGTTTCCCAAGCTCATCTTCTGCGACCTTATCGTACTCGGCGAAACGGTCACACAAGGCAACGTATTCGACTGTCTGAGCTATTTCATGCGAAACGAACAGATGTCCGACAACTGTCTGCTCGCCGCCTGCGAGGGCAGCGCACAGGAAATTCTGACCGCGACCACCCCCACGGAGAGCATGCCCGCCCTCGCCTTACAGAAAATATTGGCGACCGAGGCAAAAGAAAGCGGCAACATCTCCACCGTCAATCTCAAAGACTTTGCCGCCGATTATTTTTCCGAGCATAAGAGCGGATATATGCCCTTTCTCTTCCTTCTCCCGCAAACGGAAGGCGCACAAGGCGGTCAAAGCGGTGAAGGAGGTCAAAGCGGCGGCGGTGCACAAACGGCCGCGGCCGCACAGGACAACGGACAAAGCGGACAATCGGGCAAGGATCAAAAAAGTTCGGTTTTTTACGGCGCATGCACGGCCGTGTTCTACGACGGCAAACTGAAAACGGTGCTCACCCGTGAAGAGAGTTTCGCACTCAACCTCGTCGTCGGGAAGGTGCGACAAGCGACGCTGCAGGTACCTCTGCCGGACGGAACGGCCTATGCGCTCTCCTTGACGGACGTCAAAGGAAAAATAAATTTACAGACCAAAGACAACCTGCCGCGCCTGAAAATAGGATTGAAAGCCGTCGCGCGGGTGAGCGACTGCACCGTTCCCAAGAGCCTTGAAAACATCGCCTCGACCAATACCGTGCGGGAAGAATTGTTGCAAAAGGCGGAAGAGTTGCTCGCGCGCGACATTTCCGCCGTCTTTGAAAAGTGTCGGGAAAATCAATGCGATATTTTCGGCGCCCTCGACCGCCTGCAAAAATATCACACGACCTTCTACAACGCGTACAAAGAAGATCTTCTCGCCCGCATCGTCCCCACCTTCGAGATACACGTGCGGGATTCCGACTGACCGCGCGCCTCTTTGCGCGTTCCCTTCCCCGCTCCCCTTCGGGCGCAAAACGCCCTTTCGCGGATAGCCGCTTTCCGCGTGCCCCTGCCTCTTGTATACGCTTAATCCTCGCCGCGACTCTCCTTGACCGCTGTGCAAACTCGCTCCCATTCCCCGATACCCTGTTCCTTGTGCACACTCGATCACTCGCCGCGTGCCCTTATGCCCTTATGCCCTTATCCCCTTTGTATGCACTTAATCCCTTGCGAGTCTCTTCTTCCCCTTTGCACGCTCAATCGCGCCTATCCCCATTTCCCCGTCCCGCAAGAATGCGGGGCGGGGAAAATCGCTTCAAAATCAGTCCCCTTTTCCCCGCCAAAAAATTTTTTTAATTTTTTTTCAAAAAGGTATTGACAAACATTTTTTTTATGCTATAATAAAAGTACAAAAAGTTAATGCGCAACACTTTTTGAAACTTTTGAACATGAAAGGGATTGTTCAAAAAAGGAGCTTACAACAAAGAAAGATCACGGAAAGGAGAAAAAGATTTTCTCCTGCGCCAACGAAACGACAAGGAGGTACGGACTATGTTCAGAATTCTCGCGCGCAAAATCTTTCGGGGAGGGCTATTCCAATGAACAGTTTTGCCGGGAGGCATTTATCTTAAAAAGTTCCGCAAAGAGAGCAGAGAACGGGGTAGTATCTGCATAGGAGTAATGAAAAGCAAGGAACGCATATAGAAGAATCGATGCCTCTACAATTGAATAGGTATAAATACGAAAATTCCCCCCTTACGCACCGCGTGAGGGGGATACTTTTTTGTCCTGTCCCCTCGCCCGTTTGCAGGTGAGCCGATCGAGGTCGTTCGGCGCGCCCGCAAACGGGAAAAAGAGAACGACGCGGAACGGAAGAAAAGGAACAAAGACGGTGCAAAGATCAAATCGGAACGGCCGATACCCTTCCGGCCGAAAAAACTTTTTTCATCCGTCGCGGCATTTTTTATCAAGAAAACAAGAGCGGCGGGTCCGTTTCGGATCCGCCGCCCTTATTTCCTTTTCGGAAAACAGTGTCCCGCAAATTTTTGTTGCGAAAAAAACAAATACTCGTAAAGCCCTTTCGGATCACCCGTTTCCAAAAGGCTTACCGCAACGTCAGTCGCCGAAGGAGCCGAGCTCGTCCAGCGTCAGCGAATAACCGTCAATGAAGTGCTCCATAAAATAGTCGATCTCGGGCATGCCACGCCCCTTGAGCTCGGCTTCGATGCTCTTCTTGGCGTGCGCGAATTCGGAATTGCCGCTGCGCAACTCTTCCAGACACTTGATGTATGCCGAAAGTTTGTCTGCGGCTTTGACGAGTTTATATTCCTCACTTTCCCCGTCGCTCAATACATACGGAGAAATCTCTTCGCGCAATTCGTCGGGCAACATGGAAATCATTTTTTCGCCCGCCTGCCGTTCAAGTTCTTTGTACTCCCCCAAAATGCCGCGATTGAAATACTTGATGGGCGTGGGAAGGTCGCCCGTCATGACCTCGGCGGTTTCGTGATAGACGGCATAGAGCACGGCTTTGCCGACGTCGGCGTGACCGCCGAATACCTTGTTGCGGATGACGGCGAGCGCGTGCGTGAGCAGGGCGACGCTTTGGGAGTGTTCCATGATATTCTCCTCCCGCACCGAACGCATCAGCTGCCAACGGCGGATGTATTTCATTCTGTCCATATAGGCATAAAAGTTATATTTCATCCCGATCCCCTTCCTTCCGCCCGCTCGGCGGGCGCGCACAAAATATCCTGCCGCGGCGGCGTCTCAAGGCGACGCCGCGGCAAACCTCGGTCAGTATATTATAGCGTAATTTCCCGAAAATTTCAATATAAATTTGTTTGACTTTGAAAAATTTTTATACTATAATTCATATATCAAAATTTTAATATCCGTCGTGGGTGCTGTAAAAGGCTGAGATCATACCATGGAATCGGCAAGGTAATACTTGAGCGAGAGACTGATTTGACGAGGGTCGGAAAGGATTCCACGCACGTTTTTGCGCGGGGTCCTTTTTTCATATCGGCGGCGGATGAGGAGGTTTTTTACATATGTCATTGCATTCCTTACTGGCGTCTTCCTATGCTTTCGACGCCGCCGAACCCGTCGCGCTCTGGCTGACGGTGGGAATCGTTGCCGCATTGCTGATTGCGGGCATCGCGCTCTTCTTCGCCAAAAAAGGCGCATTCAAAAACTATGTGCGTTTCGCTTCGATCGGCTTTGTCTTTTACGCGCTCGTCCTGGGCATGGTCATGCTGATTCTGAACATTATCAAACATTCGGACGAGGATTACCTTGCCGAAAACGGCATCAGCGGAGATGTCATTTATTTCGTGCTCATCCCCCTGTTCGCCCTGTTTGCCTTTGCGCTGATCGCGGGCATATTGCTCTTTTCCGCCTCTATGCTCGGCGCCAAAAAGACCTTTAAGGTCATGTCGATCGTATTCGGCGTACTCCTCGCCGCGGGCGTTGTGACGGTAGGCGTGCTGATCGCGGTGCATTATTCCCGCAACATTTCCGACGACGGCTACTATAATTCTGCCACGGCATCCGTCAACCAACTCGCCCTGTACATCGGAGCGGCGGCAATGATCGTCCTCGCCGTCGCAGGCGCTCTCTTCTTCGGACGCAAGGACAAGAGCGGATTTGACAGCCGTTGCATCGCGCTGGCGGGCGTGTGCATCGCCATGAGCTTTGCTCTCTCCTACATAAAATTGTGGGAAATGCCCCAGGGCGGCTCCGTCACCTTCGTATCCCTCCTGCCCCTGATGATCTTTTCCTATATCTACGGCGTCAAAAAAGGCGTGATGGCGGGATTCGTCTACGGCATCTTACAGGCCATTCAGGACCCCTACATCATTCACCCCGCGCAATTCCTTCTGGACTATCCCATCGCGTTCGCCCTGATCGGTTTTGCGGGTCTGTTCGCGGGTGTGCGCGCCCTGAAATTGCCGCAGATTCGCTTTACGCTGGGCGCAATCGTTGCCGCCGTACTGCGTTTCGTGTCGCACGTACTTTCGGGCGTGTTTGCCTTCCAAGCCTATGCGGAGAGCACCAACGTATGGGTATACAGTACGGCATACAACTCTTTCGTGTTCGTGGACATGGCACTGGTCATCGTCGCGGGAATTTTCGTGTTCTCCTCCCCTTCCTTCGTCAAAAAGACGGAGGAATATGCAAACCGTCTGCAACAGGCGGAAGGCAACTGAGGGAATCCGCGGCGTGCTCGATGCGCCGCTCAACGCCCCTACCAATCAAAAAAAGACGGACGTTGTTATACGCTCCGTCTTTTTTGTTTCGGTACATATGTCTTACCGCTATACATCTTTTATCGGGATAATTTTTTTCGTTTGCCCTTCCGCGCCATACAACCATTTTACGACAATCGAAAAACCTGCTTTGCCGCGGGGAAATAATCAACCCCGAAAAATGTATTTCCGTAAAAAGTCAGAGAAACTGCAGAACATCTACCAAAACGGCAAAGCCTAAAATCAGCAGAAAACCGACAGCGTGGATGATTGCCTCGACCTTGCGGTTGATCGGTTTGCCTCGCACCCATTCAATGGCGGTGAAAACGACTTTGCTCCCGTCGAGGGCGGGAATGGGCAAGAGATTGAACACCGCCAGATTGACCCCGATATACGCCGCGATTTCTAAAAACGGCTGCAACCCGCGCGAAGCGATCTGCGACGTGACGGCGATCGTGGTGATCGGACCGCCGAAAGCGTCCACGCCCAATGCGCCCATTAAAAGCTCGCCGAGGACCTGAAAAATCGCGCCCGCGATGCGGAAGGAATACATAAACGCATTGCCGATCGTCTGCAAAAACCCGAACCGATAAGGGGTGGAATAGATGAGATAGCTCGGATTGCCGTTTCCATCGGTCAATACATTGCCCTCGTCGTCCGTCTGTTTGGCAACGCCCAGCGCCTCCCAAAGCCGATCGGTATCCGCACTGTTCTCAAAATCCGTTGCGCGGCGGAGGCGGACGACGACTTCCCGCTCCTCCCGAGCGCCCGTTTCGGCGTCGACGACGCGCGACACGCGAAAGACGATCTCCTCCCCTTCCTGCCTGTCTTTGACGGCATTCATGAGATCGGTGGTCATGTACACCTGTTTCCCGTCGGCCGACAGAATGATGTCGCGGTCCTGCAGGGAATATTCGGCGGCGACCGTATCGCTCGCCTCCACGCGGTAGGGCATCAGCATCAGCTGTCCGAAGGCGAAAAAGGAAATGAAGATGAGAAGAAGTGCCAAAAGATAATTCATCAGCGCGCCCGACACCAGCACGATGATGCGTTTCCAGGGCGCCTGATCGCAAAATTTTCCCGATGCGGCTTTGTCCGACGCGGTTTTCTCCCCGCTTGCCTGCGGGCGTTCTCCCGCTCCCGTGTTTCCCGCGGGGGCGTCAACCGGCCGCAACGACTCGTCCGTAAAGACTTCTTCGACGGGGGTATTTTCGGGCATGCCCGCCTCTTTTTCCCCTTCCGCCTGCAAACCGTCCTCGTCCTCGAAAGCGCAATAGCCGCCGAGCGGAATGAGGCGCAAGGAAAATTTTTCGCCCGTTTTTTTGCTGACGCGCTGGAAGAGTACGGGGCCGAATCCGACCGAAAACTCGTTGATTTTGAATTTTAATATTTTTCCCGCGATATAATGTCCGAACTCGTGCACGGTCACCATGACGAGCAGAATGAGCACGGCCAGGAGCACCGAGCCGATGCCCGCCCATACCGCGGAAGCGTCCAAAAGGTTATACAGCATTTCCGATGATCTTTTCCGCCTCCTCGCGCGCCCTGCGATCGATCTCGCAAAGGCTCTCATAATCGTCCGCCCGCGCCCGTTCGGTGCGGGACAATACCTCTTCGATGACCTCCGCGATGCGCGTGAAGCCGATTTTCTCGCGTAAGAATGCGTTGACCGCCACTTCCCCCGCCGCGTTCAGCGCGCAAGGATAGCCGCCGCCCGCCGCGCCCGCCGTCAAGGCGAGGTCATAGCAGGGAAACGCCTTGCGTTCCAAGGGCAGAAAGCGTATCTCCCCGAGCGACGCAAAATCGGGGATCTGTAACCCCGAAGGCAAGCGTTCGGGATAGGTCAGCGCCAGTTGAATGGGGACCTCCATGGTGGGATAGCTCATCTGCGCCAGCACGCTCCCGTCGGCAAAGGCGACCATCGAATGCACGATGCTCGTCGGCTGCACGACCGTGCGGATCTTTTCAAAGGGCGCGTCATACAGCCATTTGGCTTCAATGACTTCAAAGCCCTTGTTGAGGAGCGTGGCGCTGTCCACGGTGATCTTTGCGCCCATCTGCCAGGTGGGATGGCGCAAGGTGTCTTTGACGGTTACTTTTGCCAGCTCCGCCTTGGATTTTCCGTAAAACGGTCCGCCGCTCGCCGTGAGAATGAGCTGTTCGAATTTCCCGCGGCGATCGAAATGCAGTGCCTGCCAGAGCGCCGAATGTTCGCTGTCCACGGGCACAAGGTCGATGCCCTTCTCTCTGACCTGCCGCATGACCAGATCGCCGCCGGAGACGAGGGTCTCCTTGTTGGCAAGCGCGAGGCGCTTGCCGCAGGCAATGGCTTTGAGGGAATATTTCAGCCCCGCAAACCCGGACGCCGCCACGAACACCACGTCGCTCTCCTCGATACATTCCAAGGCTTTTTCTTCCCCTTCCGAGAAAGCGACGCCCTGTATGGCGGGGGACATGCCCGAAAACGCGCCCTTTTGCGTCAGCACCGCGCGGCGGGGACGAAACTCGGAAACCTGCTCAAAAAACAATTCCCGATTGCCGCGGGCGACCAATGCGGAAAAACAGAATCTGTCGGGATAACGCCGCACGACGTTGCAGACCTGTCGGCCGATGGATCCCGTGGAACCGATCAATGCGATGGAAATCATTTGCTTTTTTCTCCCGTAAAAACAGATTTTTTTTACGCGGCCTTTGCGCCGCGGCGCAAAGGCCGCGCAATGGAGCGGACGGCGCGCCGCAAAGCCGCCAAAAAGAAAGCCGCCCGACGCAGTCCCCCGAAGCTATGCGAAATGCTTGCCGTGAGGCAAGCATTTCCCTGCATATACTATATGTCTTTTACAGAACATTTATGCCGATGAGGATATAAAAAACGGCATAGACCAACACGGCGGCATACATGGTACCGTCGATGCGGTCGAGGATCCCGCCGTGGCCGGGCAGAATTTTGCCCATATCCTTGATGCCCTCTTTGCGCTTGATCGCGCTTTCCACCAGATCGCCGAACTCGGTGAATACCGATGCGCCCGCGCCGATCAGCAGATAGATCCAGAGCGTGTCGTACGGGATTCCCTGCCCCGCGGCGAGGTGGTAGAGAAAGAACAGTATCAGTGCACCCAAGACACCGCCGACGATCCCGCCGACACAGCCGACGACCGTCTTTTTCGGGGAGATGTGCGGGGAAATTTTACACGGAAATTTCTTGCCCAGCGATATGCCGAAGAGATAGGCCAAGGAATCGGCGCAGGGCGATATGACGAACACGAACAAAAGCGCAAGGTCGGAATATCTCTCCAGGTGATTGCACAGCACCATGGTGCCGATGAGCAGCGTCGGATAGACGCAGGCCAGAAGCGAACACCCCACGCTCTCGAGCGAAGTTTTTTCATACTGCACCACGAAGAGTGCCAGAAACACCAGGCAAACGAGGAAAAAGGAAACACCCATGACCGAAAGTTTATCATATCCCACGGCATACACGCTCACGTCATAGGCGGGGACGTAGAGCAGAGAAAAGAGCAGGGCGACGACCCGCTCGGCCGCCGTCATTCTGCCGCCGAGCGCACGGAGCATCTCAAAAGTCCCGACCACCGAAAAGAACCAGAGCAACAGATCGAAACTCAGGAAATTCCAGGGGTAAGGAAGATAAATTTTGAGCAGAAAAAACGCGACGAGCGCCGCCACGTAACACGTGCCCGTGATCAGTCTCTGTTTCATACGTCAACCTCTTTCCCTATACCTTGCCGAACCTTCTTTCGCGCGAAGCGTAATCCTTGAGCGCCGCGTCGAAATCCTTGTCCGAAAAGGCGGGAAACATTTTATCCGAAAAGTACAATTCGGCATACGCCGCCTGCCAGAGCAGGAAATTGGAGAGCCGCTTTTCCTTGCCCGTGCGGATGATGAGATCGGGGTCGGGCTGACCGCCCGTGTAGAGCAGGGAGGAAAAGCTCTCTTTATCGACTTTTTCGCCCCGTTCCGCCGCCAGATTGACGGCGCGGACGATCTCGTCGCGCGCGCCGTAATTGAGCGCAATGTTCACGCAACGTCCCTCAAACCGTCTGGATTGCGATTCTATTTCCGCCACCATATCCTGAATGTCGGAGGGCAGAGCCGTAACGTCGCCCAAGATGCACAAACGGCTTTCTCTCTCTATAATTTTGCGCGCATATTCGTTGAAATATTTACGGAAAAGTCCGAAAAGCGCGTCCACCTCCTCTTTGGGGCGGGACAGGTTCTCCGTGGAGAGCGCATAGACGGTGACATAGCGCACGCCGACGTCGAAGGCGTGTTCCAAAAGACCGATCATGCGTTCCATGCCCTTGAGATGGCCGTAAGAGCGGGGCATGAGACGGCTCTTCGCCCACCGGCCGTTGCCGTCCATGATGATCGCGACGTGCGCGGGAACGCACGCCGCCGGGGAGGTTTTTTTATCTTTGTTATCCACCGCGGTATTCACCCTCGCCCTCAGATGGTCATGATATCCTTGGTCTTGGCCTCGACGAGTTTATCCACTTCCTCGACGACCTTCTTGACCTGCTTTTCGACCTCTGCCTCGGCGTTCGCCGCTTCGTCCTCGGAAAGCTCCTTGTTGTTCTTCATCTTCTTGATGCCGTCCATCGCTTCGCGGCGGACGTTGCGCACGGCGACTTTGGCATCTTCGCCCATCTTTTTGGCCTGTTTTGCCAGGTTGCGACGGCTCTCCTCGGTGAGTTCGGGGAAGCTCAGACGGATGACGTTGCCGTCGTTGGTCGGCGTGATGCCGATGTTGGACTGCAAAATGGCTTTCTCCACCGACTTCAAAAGGGACTTATCCCACAGATTGATGACCAGCGTGCGCGCGTCGAGGGTATTGACGTTGCCCAGCTCGACGAGGCGGGAAATGCCACCGTACGCCTCTACTTTCAGACTGTCAAGAATGTGGGGATTGGCGCGGCCCGCGCGGATCTGCGTATATTCCTCGCTCAACGCGTTCAGAGCGCCGTCCGTCTTATCGGAAAGTTCCAGGAATAATTCTTCCAATTTTTCGTTGTCTACCATCGTTGTTATCCTCCTCTCTGTTGAAGTTTATTATATTTCTGTTATTTTGCGAACGTCGTTTCCCGATCGGTGATGAGCGTGCCCATCTTCTCGCCGCATACGGCGCGTATGATGGAGTCCTTCTCGTCGAGAGCAAAGCACAGCACGGGCATCCCGTTATCCATGCACATGGTCGCCGCCGTCGAATCCATGGCCTTGAGCCCCTTGGAGATGACGTCGACATAGGAGAGCGTTTCGTACCGCCGCGCGTTCGGATTGACCTTGGGATCGCTGTCATAGATCCCGTCGATGTTCTTGGCCATTAAAAGCACGTCGGCGTTGATTTCGCAGGCACGTTGGGCGGCCGCCGTATCCGTCGAACAATAGGGATTACCCGTGCCGCAGGCCATGATGACGATGCGGCCCTTTTCAAAGTGGTGCAGAGCCTTGCGCAGGACGTACGGCTCGGCGACGGAGATCATGTTGAGCGCCGTCTGCACGCGGGTGGGAATGCCCTTCTTTTCGATGGCGTCCATCATGGCGAGCGCGTTCATGACCGTCGCCAGCATACCCATCTGATCGGCGGTGGCGCGGTCCATGTTGGTGCCCTGCCTGCCCCGCCAGAAGTTCCCCCCGCCGATGACCAGCGCGATCTCCACGCCCATTTCGTGCACCGCGACGAGCTGTTCCACGACGCGAGAAATGACGGTTTCGTTCAGGCCGAACCGCTGGTCGCCCGCCAGTGCCTCCCCCGACAGTTTCAGTAATATCCTATTGTATTTCGGTTGCATGTTCCTCTCCTTACGGACTGTACCCGTAACGTTTTTCCTATTATATCATATCTTGCGGAAAATTAAAAGTAATTTTTCAAAATTTTATCATTTGTTTTTTCCTCTTTCCCTTCCGCGAGGTTGCGGAAGGCGAACCGCGAGGACTCGGAAGACAAACCGCGAGAGCGCGAAAGGCGAACCGCGAAAGCGCCGAAGGCGGAATTTACCCGCCCCATGCCCGCGCGGGGCGGGCAAAACAACAAAAAAAGAGAAGGCTTTTTGAAGCGAACCCCAAAGATTGGACAAAAATTTAATTAAATTGTTTGGTGATGAGTTCGGTATTGTACCGGACTCA
>CALWCO010000015.1 GCA_944376455.1 uncultured Clostridia bacterium | reverse complement strand
GGGACGCGTTCGGGGACTATGTCACGGAAAACTTTGTGGACGAACTGGTGATGAACTTTGCGTTCACGTCGGTGGCGACAGCAGTGGGAAGCCTGCTGGGACCGAAACATTGCTTTGCGGCAGGCACGCTTGTGGCAACGCGAGCGGGTTTGAAACCGATTGAAGACATCGAAGTCGGGGACGAAGTGCTTGCATACGACGAAGTTACGGGCGAGCAGGCGTATAAACCCGTGGTGCAACTGTTCCGCAACACAACCGAAGAGTGGTACCATGTCCGAATCAACGATGAAGAGATCATCTGCACGGGCGGACACCCGTTCTATGTTTTGAATGCGGAAGCAAGCCGAAAGTCTGTTCTTTATGAAGGGACAAAAACCGACACGAAAGGCAAATGGATCACGGCGAAAGAGTTAAAAGTTTCTGACCAAGTCTTGCTTTCGGACGGAAGTTGTGGTATAATTGAAGCAATAGAGGTTGAAACTCTTTCTACGCCCGAAACAACCTACAATTTTGAAGTGGCCGATTTCCATACATATTATGTTTCCGACAGTAAAGTGTTGGTACATAATATGTGTGCTGCAAATGAAAGAGGCGCAGTTCAAGGTTCAGAAGAAGAAGTTGTATTAAAAGTTGGGAAGGAACTAGATAGGTATGGTTCTTTAGGGGCAGGAGGAAAAGGCGGTCGATTTGTTACAGATGCGGGAACACCTAAAAGCAAATTAGCATTACCTTTAGAAAATACTGGACAACTAACAAGATTAAAAGTTATAAAAGAGTTTAAGGCGTTAAAAGGAATAATTGCACCACATCCTATTTGGGGAGCAGGTGGAGGTGTTCAATATTATTTGAATCAATCTGTTGCAGATTTAATTGAGCAGGGTTTTTTGGCAATAATATAATTTGGAGATTCGAGATGAATAAAATTTTTGGCAAATATTTTGCTTGTGAAATCGGAGAAACGGATGTTTTTTTGGGAAAAATTAATTTATCAAAAATAAAAAGCAAACCATTTTATTGTAAATTAAAAGTGTATGGCGTCAGGCCTAAAAACATATATGTGGATAATACTGCTGGTGTGGTTGATGAATTAACATTAATTGAATATACGTTGAGAAAAACAAAATTCATTTGTGGTGTTGTAGAATTCAGGATGAATGCATACTTATATTATTATTTTGATAATGCTGATGAAGAGTTGATAAAAAAGAACGAAATCACAAAAGAAGAATATTTCAACATTAATTCAAAGAAATAAATAATTGAATATCGTTGCACAAAAATAAGAGGGCGTTTGCTCTCTTATTTTTGTTGTAAAATGTCCAAAAATATAGTAAAACGTCGAATACGAATGAATATATTTACAATTTGTTTAAGGACAAGTTGCAGGAAGTGGAACTGAAAGTCAACGGCATATCGTACGGCAAGAACACATTGAAGTTCGACGCGAACGGCAGATTGACGGAGCTGTATCCTTCGGAAAACTGTAAATACAACGTCGAATACGACGCATTCGGAAAAGCGACGAAGTTCAGCCTGAACGGCGTAACGCTGCTCACAAAAGAATACGACCATGCAGGCAACCATGTGTCGGTGAATTATCACCGTTCGGCAAGCGAAACGGACAGAGTGCGCACGGATTATGACAAATACGGCCGTTTGAAAAAAATTTCAAACGACGACGCGACGTCGCTGACGGTGACGTATCAGGACGAAGCGGGAGGCTTTGACGAAAGCCCGTCTTGCGCCAATATCCGCACGGAAACGGATAACTGTACGGGCGAAACGTATACATACGATTACGACGAGTACACGGGCAGACCGACGAAATATGCGATTGCATCATCGGACGGAAAAGAAAAGATGACGGTACAGTGTATCGGCACCAATAAAACAAAGTATTGGTTTGATACCGATTGGCTCAAATACGAAGACGAAGTAATATACGATGCGGATACGCTTTTGTCGCCGCGCGTGACGGAGTTTAAGAACGAAGATGAGAATTTCGGAATCGGCTGGACGTTCGGTTATGACGCATTGGGCCGGTACAACAAGCGCAATACGCTGTATCTTCCGGATGTAAATATTACATACAAGAGCGGCACGAGCCTGAAAGAAACGGTGAGTTACACTTTGCCGAGCAGCGACGGAGACGCTTATGCCTATTCGGAGAAAATCACGAATGCGTATGACGCGCGCGGAAATATTACCGAAATTCGAGATCAGTATTCAAACAGCCGCAAAGGGAACGCGGAAAAGTATGACACGGAAACGGTAACGAAGTACGAATACGACGCCGTGAACCGACTGGTCAAGGAGATAAACGGCGCGTGCGGCTTTACGCGGGAATACGCTTACACGAATGAAGGCAACCTTGCAAGCGTGACGGAGAACGGAGAAAAGGAGGAATACGAATATAGCGCAGGCCGCCTGACGCACGTGAAGAAAAACGGCATCAACATTGAAAACTATACCTACGACAATTTCGGCAATCCGACGCATTTCAAGAGCGGCACGCAAAATATGTGGTGGGAACGCGGCACGTTTTTAAAACAATACGGGAACATCACGTACACGTACGACGCGCGCGGCCGCCTGCACGGAAAGAGCGTAAATCTCGAAGGAGGTGAAGAGTCCAGAACGCACCGCCTGTATTACGACGGAGACAAACTGATCGCAATGGAGATCGGTGATAAGATCCTGCGCTTTTTCTACGACCTGGACGGCGTTGCAGGTTTTAAGATCGGGATCGGAGAAAGATATACGTATACGAAGGACTGTCAGGGGAACGTCATCGGTCTTGTGGACGAGGAACAACAGACGGTACGGTATGTGTACGATGCCTGGGGCAACAGCATAGCGTTGGATAAAGACGGAGAAGAAATCACGGCTTGGGACGATCCCGCTCTCCTCAATCCGATTCGCTGGAAGAGTCAGTATTACGATACGGACAGCAAACTCTATTGGATCGGGCAGAGATGGTATGATCCCGAACGCGGCAGATACATCAGCGCGGCAAGTCCGGAAATGTTGTTGCAAAACGCGTCCGTTATCTTTGCGTTGAACCTGTACGCGTTCGTAACGAGCAACCCCGTGGCGATGTTGCTGGCCTGCGGAAGCATCTATCCGTCGTTGGACTTCTACTATGACGGAGAATATAAGACATGGTGGGAGCAATACGGAAACTGGATCCTGTTCGGCATCGGCGTGGTGGCGGTGATTGCGACGTGCATCATCTGTGCGCCATGCGGTGTAGCGTTTGTAGGTGCGACGCTGGCGAAGATAGCGCTGGGAACGGCGGTGAACACGGTCATCGGATTGGCGGTTGGCGGGACGATCGCGGGGATACAGGCGGCGCTGACGGGGCACGGGTTCTGGGATGCGTTCGGGGACTATGTGACGGAGAATTTCGTGGACGAACTGGTGATGAACTTTGCGTTCACGTCGGTGTCGGCGGCAGTCGGGAGCCTGTTGGGACCGAAACATTGTTTTGCGGCAGGCACGCTTGTGGCAACGCGAGCGGGTTTGAAACCGATTGAAGACATTGAAGTCGGGGACGAAGTGCTTGCATACGACGAAGAGACGGGCGAGCAAGCGTACAAACCCGTAGTGCAACTGTTCCGCAATGAAACGAAAGAGTGGTACCATGTCCGAGTGAACGATGAAGAGATAATCTGCACGGGCGGACACCCGTTCTATGTGTTGAATGCGGAAGCAAGCCGAAAGTCTGTTCTTTATGAAGGGACAAAAACCGACAAGAAAGGCAAATGGATCACGGCGAAAGAGTTAAAAGTTTCTGACCAAGTCTTGCTTTCGGACGGAAGTTGTGCTATAATTGAAGAAATTCAAGTAGAGAGGCTTTCTGCACCCGAAACAACCTACAATTTTGAGGTAGCTAATTACCATACCTATTATGTTTCCGACAGTAAAGTGCTGGTGCATAATAGATGCAAATCTCCATACGATTACTTAGATGAGGCTTTAGAAAAAAATGGATATACAAGGAAAGATATACCCGATTTGGTAAAGAATAGTCCCAATGGACAATGGAAATATACTTGGAAGGATGGGGGTACTATATATGAAGTAAGAATTCATGCAGGAAATCCACAATTTACGAATTCAAAGTATATTTTTAGAGTGGCAAGACAGACATATGGGCGAGGATGGCAGTACTTAGGACTTGATAATCGGTGGTATAAAGCGTCTGCCCTTAAACAGTTCCATAAGGGCGGGATTCCAAATCCGAATTTTGATGAGTTTGGATCCATTATGACACATTTGTCAATATAAAGGAGATAACATGGATAATAAAGAATTGTCAGGGGAAGAAAAATTAAGGCAATATATTCGTGAAAATGCAGAGCTGATTACAAGAGCGCAAGAAGAATTGGCCAAAAGGGAAGAATTGATGAAGCCCATGCGTTTGGAAGATGTAAAAAAGCAAATTGATAAAATAAACGAATTTTTGTCCACATGGACGTGGATGGATTTCATGTATAAAACTATTGAAAGTGAAGAAATCACTTTGTTGGGATCGCATGATTTTTCCTTTGCCGAGCCGAAAATTAAAATTATGTTTCGGTATCCCCAAATTATTGCAAGTAAGTTCTTTTTGAGAGCAGATAACACCCGACCGTTTATTGAGTTGTCATCAGAAGAAGAATTAAGAGAAAAGACGGGACTGTATGCCGAGGACGATGTTTATGTCTTTAAATTAAATGACAAACAATTAGAAGGCAAATCCACTATATTTGTTACCGCCGCAGGCTTGCAGTGTGAAATTTTTCAATGAAAGATTGAATCACATTATTCATAAAAAGGATCCGTTATGACACATTTTTCAATAAAAAGGAGAGATAATATGGACAATAAAGAATTGTCAGGAGAAGAAAAATTAAGGCAACATATTCGTGAAAATCTGGAGCTGGTTGCAAGAGCGGAAGAAGAATTGGCCAAAAGGGAAGAATTGATGAAGCCCATGCGTTTGGAGGACGTAAAAAATCAAATTGATAAAATAAACGAATTTTTGTCCACATGGACGTGGATGGATTTCATGTATAAAACTATTGAAAGTGAAAAAATCACTTTATTTGGATGTGCCGATATGTATGTTGTTGAGCCGAAAATTGAAATTATGTTTCGGTATCCCCAAATTATTGTAAGTCCGTTCTTTTTGACGGCAGACAACACCCGACTGTTTATTGAGTTGTCATCAGAAGAAGAATTAAGGGAAAAGACGGGACTGTATGCCGAGGACGCGGGCTATGTCTTTAAATTAAATGACGAACTGTTAGGAGATGAAGCTTCTATATTTATTACCGCCGCAGGCTTGCAGTGTGAAATTTTCCAATGAGAAATGAAATAACCCTATTCATTAAAAAATCGATTTAACAAAATGTGGGATTGATTTTTGTTGAAAAATCGATTAAACGGTTCAAGGCAGACAGTTGCTGTTGCGATTGTCTGCCTTTTTATAGGGGCGGATGAACAAACGACCAAGTAAATATTATAAGGTTCTTACATACGACGAAGAGACGGGCGAGCAAACATATAAACCCGTGGTGCAGTTGTTCCGCAACGAAACGAAAGAGTGGTACCATGTCCGTGTGAATGATGAAAAAATCATCTGTACGGGCGGACACCCGTTCTATGTTTTAAATGCGGAAGCAAGTCGAAAGTCTGTTCTTTATGAAGGGACAAAAACCGACAAGAAAGGCAAATGGATCACGGCGAAAGAGTTAAAAGTTTCTGATCAAGTCTTGCTTTCGGACGGAAGTTGTGCTATAATTGAAACAATAGAGGTTGAAAACCTTTCTGCGCCTGAAACGACCTATAACTTTGAAGTGGCCGATTACCATACATATTATGTTTCCGACAGTAAAGTGTTGGTGCATAATGCGTGTGCTAATCCGAATGGAAAGAAAGGCGGAGAAGCTCATCAGAATAAAATAAATGAAATAAAGAAAACGGCTGAAGATTTAGGGTATACGGTGAAAACGGAGGTGGCTTATAATACAACAGGGGGCTTTAAATCTAAACGATATGCCGATTTGGTTTTGAGTAAGCCAGGCGCAGAAGATATTGTAGTTCAAGTAGGACGGGTTGGAAAGAAATTAAAGCCGGTTATTCGTGAACGAAGAGCTATTAGAGATTTGTTAACTCAAGTCAATAAGGTAATTTTTAGTGCTTATAATGACGATGTGATATGGATAATCATGAATTTGTAAAAGGAGGCTTTTATGGGAAGACAAATTAATTTTTTTCAAACCCAAAAGGATGTTGAGGAATTTTGTAGTTTTTTTTATCCAAAAGGGATTGTTTTATTTGATAAAAAAGGTAACACCATAGAGGATTATACGAAAATTAATTTTACGGATTATTTATGCTCGAATGGTAATGAATTAACGGGGAAAAATTTTATAGCATATCGAACAACTCTGTTTGATAATTCTCAAGCCAAATATATAGATTATCCTTCTTTTGAAGATCAAATCATTGAATATTCTATGTGCAAAAGGAGTGAGGGGAATGATAAATATTTCAACGACGGAAGATTATACTTGAGTAATACATTGTACGATAAAAAAGACATGGTACGGTTATACGAACTTCTGCGAAAATATATAAAGAAGAATTACAAATATATTGGCTGGTGGTATTTTGCTCCTCATTTTATGAAGGAATATCAAGAAGGAAAAGTAATTGCTTGTAATGCCAATCATCCGTTGGATATTAAAAATAATATTCTTTTATAACAGAATTAAAGCCAAACAATCCGGCAAGCATTAAACGCGGCATTGCACAATTGCGTCGATACCAGCGAGCATTGATAAAAAACGGTCAACAAGCGCATAAACTTGTGTTGGTGGTATATTAAGCAGGAGGTATTATCTGATGACATCAAAAGAAGCAAGAGCATTGACCAAGAAATGGTTGAAAGAAAAAGGATTCAAACAAATTAAAATTCCCGGTTTGGGTATTTCCTATATCTGTTCAATGGGTGAATTCTATCTTTTTATATATTTTTATAAACCTTGGCATGATGATTGTTATTTTTTTGAAGTAGGTTGTCATTTCACTGAGTGTGAGTATGGAACGGCTTGTATTAGGGTGCAAGATTTACCAAGCAATCCGAATAAGTTTAAAGGGGGAATATCGCAAGGATTTTATTATGGAGAACTGACGGAAGAACAATATCTGCAACTGCTGAATGAAATGTTTGATAAATACCTTAAGCCATATTATGAAAAGGGGGTGGAGTATTTGAAAGAAATACTATTAAACGGAGACCATTTATTTGAAAGGGATGCTTATAGAATTGAAGGCGGTGCCCGCAGGAAAATGAATGAGCTTTTCGGATTAAATACACAACCCAATTAAATAGCAATAGCAAAAAGAAACTTTACGTGAGTAGAGTTTCTTTTTTTTGGACTAACTTACAATTTAGTGGAGTTTATGATATGCTGAAATTGGAAACAGAATAATGCGGCAAGTCCGGAAATGCTTTTGGAAAACGCATCCGTAATCTTTGCGCTGAACCTGTACGCATTCGTAACGAGCAACCCCGTGGCGATGTTGCTGGCCTGCGGAAGCATCTATCCGTCGTTGGACTTCTACTATGACGGAGAATATAAGACATGGTGGGAGCAATACGGAAACTGGATCCTGTTCGGCATCGGCGTGGTGGCGGTGATTGCGACGTGCATCATCTGTGCGCCATGCGGTGTAGCGTTTGTAGGTGCAACGCTGGCGAAGATAGCGCTGGGAACGGCGGTGAACACGGTCATCGGATTGGCGATCGGGGGAACGATTGCGGGGATACAGGCGGCGCTGACGGGGCACGGGTTCTGGGACGCGTTCGGGGACTATGTCACGGAAAACTTTGTGGACGAACTGGTGATGAACTTTGCGTTCACGTCGGTGGCGGCGGCAGTCGGGAACCTGTTGGGGCCGAAACATTGCTTTGCGGCAGGCACGCTTGTGGCAACGCGAGCGGGTTTGAAACCGATTGAAGACATTGAAGTCGGGGACGAAGTGCTTGCATACGACGAAGAGACGGGCGAGCAGGCATATAAACCCGTGGTGCAACTGTTCCGGAACGAAACGAAAGAGTGGTACCATGTCCGAATCAACGATGAAGAGATAATCTGCACGAGCGGACACCCGTTCTATGTGTTGAACGCGGAAGCAAACCGAAAGTCTGTTCTTTATGAAGGGATAAAAACCGACAAGAAAGGCAAATGGATCACGGCGAAAGAGTTAAAAGTTTCGGATCAGGTCTTGCTTTCGGACGGAAGTTGTGCTATAATTGAAGAAATTCAAGTTGAACAGCTTTCTGCGCCTGAAACTACATACAATTTTGAAGTGGCTGATTTCCATACATATTATGTTTCCGACAGTAAAGTGTTGGCGCATAATAAGTGTGCTTTGGATTCTTTAACTTCAGAACAACCGCAACCTCCCGATAAAATAACCGGATATACTAAACATGGATTAGAGCGAGCTATGATGCGTGATGGACATGGAGTAAGTCCAAAAGGGATTCTTGATGCTGTTAAAAATTCTCAAGAAATTGTTTATGATCAAGTACGAAAAACATTTAAATTTATTGGAGAAAAATCAGTAACAATATTAAATGAACAAGGTAAAGTTGTTTCAACTTGGGCAACAGATCCGTCTTTTTGGAGAATTGTATGAGACTAAATAAGAATGACTTGGAACTTATAAATGAAGTATATAAAAAAAGATATTTAACAGAAAAAGATATATTATTTTTTAATCGAGAACAAATTATTGAACTAACATACCTTTTAGCTGGATTAATTGGTTATGATGAAGAAAAAAATGATATCGATACTGTCGGTAAAATGGCTGATGATACAATCAGCAAGCTATTAATATTGCTTGAAGAAAAGCAAAAATATTAGAGGCTTCTTTAGTGGCGATAAAAAAGGTTTGTTTTGAACTTAAAAAAAGGAAAATGATGTAACTAATATATAGTTTTTTAGTGAATTTTATGGTTATAATGTTTCTATTTGTTTATATTTTAAGCATCAACAAACCAAGTTTTTAAAATTAAAGAAAAAGGCGGGAGGGGAGATATTATTCCTTCCGCCTTTTTTTAAGAAATTGTAGCGTTAAATTTATTTTATTGGCGGGTTGTGATTTATATCGCGGGAGTACAGGCGGCACTGACGGGGCACGGGTTCTGGGACGCGTTCGGGGACTATGTGACGGAGAATTTCGTGGACGAACTGGTGATGAACTTTGCGTTCACGTCGGTGGCGACAGCAGTGGGAAGCCTGCTGGGCCCGAAACATTGCTTTGCGGCAGGCACGCTTGTGGCAACGCGAGCGGGTCTGAAACCGATTGAAGACATCGAAGTCGGGGACGAAGTGCTTGCATACGACGAAGCAACGGGCGAGCAAGCATATAAATCCGTGGTGGTATTGTTCCGCAACGAAACGAAAAAGTGGTGTACCGTATCTGTAAAACCTGAAATCGGACAAGAATTTGAAATCGTTTCCACGCCGGGACATAAATATTATGTGCCGGAAAATGAAGCGGAGCGAAATTTTGGGGAAGTGTTGGAACCTGCCGGATATGCAGGGCTATCCGAAAAGTGGAAGCGTGAAAATTTTCCGTTCCGGTCTTGTCTTCGGGCGGAGCGTATGCTATAATAAAAACAACAAAAGCCAAAACCCTTTCTGCGCCCAAAACGACTTGCAACGTTCAACCGGCCGATCGGAATACCGTTTTGTGAACAAAAATTCTTATATATAACCGGCAACAATTATGACGTCGCCGAATGGTGAGGGTGCAAGCGATAAATCCAAAGGGCGGACCGATTGTTTTAGAGTATGTAAAGCCGGCGAATCCTTCAGCCGCCAACGGCGTCTTTCTTTCCCGTGCGACAAGAGCAGAAATGAGAAGATCGGTATATTTTATTTTTCGAGGTGATTGTTTTGAAGCCGTTTGATCCCGATAAGTATAATTTTACGGATAGCATAATTACCAAAATTGAGTTTGATGCCGATTCTGACGAGTTGTTTATTTTAATTGATTGTTTTCAGGGAAAAGATGATTCAATTGAATTGAGATTAAAATTGAAAGGAATCAAAGAGCTCACCTTTCATAAGAATTCAATTGGTGTAACCGATGACAAATGGTCTGCATTGTCTGTCTCCAATATTTCAAAGGCGGTTGCAGGCGAAAATATTCACATTGTTATAGAACCCATAATTTCATTTATACCGGGGCATGAGAATGATGCGCCCATACTGAACTGTGTTTGTGAAAAAGCGTTCGCGGAATAATATGACGGATAAAATTATCATATGAAAGATATTGCAGAACGGCATTCGGATTTCGAATAACGTTATTATGTCGATAACAATGGCGGTGTAAACAAAAATATTTTCGCTTTCGACAGCAATCCTACAAAAATGTTTGCGTTCATTCAAAACTTGTCGGACATGGTAAAAAGCGGGCCCGCAGATGAGTTGCAGAAGCTGTGCCAATCCATTTGGAGCGACAAAACAAAAAGCAGTATCGGATGTTCAGTTGTTTTGGAGGGAATAATTTTGTTTGATTATAAAGAATTTTTGAATGAAATAAATGATAAAAATAATGTAATACTTGAAGTTTTTCAATCAAATGAAGAAAAAAAGGTTGAAATCGGCGGGAATAAGAACGGACTGCTATATCTTGCGTGCAGAATTCTTGATTTTGTGGAGAATGACAGTCAATCTGATTTTGCTGAAATGAATTTGGACGTCGGAATTGATTTGAGCCGTGATTCTTCTTCCTTGTGCGTTTTTTTGGAGGGGGAAAAATAATCACGCGGAAGCGTTGATTTGTTTGGCGAGAACCTCCAAGGGGTGAACGGTCGTATCCCCGTAAGAGAAAATTCATATACCAATAAAAAAATAGGAGATATCATGAAAAATATTAATGTAATTTATGATTATGAATATGACTATGAAACGGATATCTTGACGGTTGCAGACGATGTGGATATTATCAGTGTGCCTGATTTTGTATGTGAAAATTTGCAGGAAATTGTTCAAAAATTCTTTGATTGGGCAAAAGAAACAAAAGATCATGGATATTGGGAATGGAATGAAGAGGGAAAGTATTTTGCTTTGGCTCTTGGCACTAAGGAATTTCTTAAATGGTTAAATATTAACTATTATTCTTGTGAAAACAAGGAATCTGTTTTGATCGAAGAACATACAAAATACAGACCGGAACTGCCCTGTGCGGAATTTTAATTTTTTGCACCATCACAGGTGAAATTGTTTTACGGAGATAAATATGCGTCGTATAGAATCATGATGGACGAAGATTGGTTTGAAGAAAATAATAACGATATCGTGAAGGATTTTATTTTCAATAAAGTTAAATTGGAAGATCCTTTATCGATAAATAATCCGCAGACTTGTATTACAATTGATTTAACATCTATAAAAATGTGTAAACGGGTCCGGGCGGCTGTCTGTATATTGGCGGATTTATTGAATGCGGATGAATTTATTTTTTGCGAGTATGGAGTTATAGGGATTGACCAACAACGAAGATATATAAAAGGACATCCCAATAAAGAGAATTGTTTTGAGTTTAAATCCAAGGCGGAAGACAGATGGTATGCTTATGATAACATTACCTATATTCGTGTAAACAAAGAACGATTTCGTTTTGACAGATATGTACAAGATGTGATATATAAAAATTATTTTTGGAATAATTATTATTTTATTAGCCTGAATCATAATTTTGCGGTACGAATGTATGATGAACGCGGGATATCGATTGTATACGAAAATATTACCCCATTAAAAAAGGTCCTTGCGTCATACAAAGATTTGATAAATTTTTAAAAACGAATAGTTTTTAAGGAAGTTTGAAAAAATGAGGACGGGAAAGACGGAAAACGAGGAATATTGTATGGATTACAGCATTCGCTTGCCGCCTTTTTTGGTTTAAGGGGAAAAGAAAATCTTGTTTTTTTGCGCTGTCCTTCGTCTGCATGTGACGAAGAGACGGCCGCGCGGGCGCATAAATTTTCCGCATAAAATTTCCGCGCAAGCCTGCCGCCACGAAGCAAAGAACGGCACCATGTCCGCGTTATGAAGAAATCATTTCCGCGCCAGGGCACAAGCATTACAAGCCCCAAACAAAGGCATGGGTATCGGCAAAAGTTTTAAAAGCCGAAGACGAGACATTGACAAGCGAGGGACAATATGCTACAATTCAGGCAGTCGGACCCGTTCACCATGAAATGCCGCAGACGAATTACAACTTTTAGGTTGAGGACTTCCATACCTATTATGTCAGCACAGGGGGGTGGTGCATAATAGAGGATGTAACAAGTTAAAACCCGATCTAAGGCAAAGGGAGCGCATTCTACACGCAGGAGAGACCCTAAAACAGGAAAAATAACACAGTATGCTGCTTATAGGAAAAATCCAATGAATCCTAACGGGTTTGATGAAATGTTGAGATTGGATGAAGCGGGAGGGCTGTATACTAACGCAATTACAAAAATAGATGTACCAACTCTCCATATTCAAAATAAACCTATTCCGGGTAGAGTAAAAACCGCCGAATTTTGAGAATTGCCGGAAGAATATGAAATCAAGGGGGAATAAGACATGGAAATATTAAATTGGCTCATTGAATGGTTTAAATCAAATTGCAATGCCGATTGGGAACATAGATTTGGAATTATTATTCAGACATTGGATAATCCGGGATGGGCAATAAACATTGATTTGTCCGAAACGGAATTGGAAGATAAAACTTTTGAACCCATAGAAAGCATTGTCAATGAAAATGATTGGTTTTTTTGTAAAACAGACGATAAAATTTTCAAAGGCAGGGGCGATCCGGATAAGCTGATAAAAATATTGGAAATTTTTAAGAATTGGGTCGTTGAATAGAATTTTTCATGCTCTGTCGTCCGGGTATCGTTCTTCTATGCAGCGTCACAGGCAGGGCCTTGAAGTTTTGGTACAAAATCAAACCGATCGGAAAGGAGTCCGGCCTTGCTCCGGGCGCCTGGTTTTTTGCGCGGGAAAAGCGAAAAGCCTTTCGCTGTTTTAATCTTTTGCAATAGTACGATGCGAAGCCCGAAAGAGTGCTTCATTGCGGAGGGAAATTCTTTTCGGGCATGCATAGCCCGTCGGTTGGGCCGAGACGAGGAAATTCGGCGTCGGGAATGGAAGCGGAGAGGAAAAATGGGGAATTTTCCTGCCGAAAAATATATTTTTTCCAAAAAAAGAAAAAAGAGAGGATGAAAGTATAAACTGACAATTGTTTCACATACTTCTTGCGGAGGTTTTTTATGAAAGCTACAGGAATCGTAAGAAGAATCGACGAACTGGGTCGCGTGGTCATTCCCAAAGAGATCCGCCGTACCCTTCGCATCAAAGAGGGGGATCCCCTCGAAATTTTCACCGAACGGGACGAGCTCATGCTCAAAAAATATTCTCCCATCGCAACGCTGGATAAATTCAGCGACTCGACGGCGCGTACGCTCAACGATCTGAGCGGGCTTCTGACCGTGATTGCGGATACCGACGAGGTTCTCTCGTCTGTCGGCGAAGGCAAACGCGGCTTGGGCCGTCATCTTTCCCGCGAAATGGACAGGGTGCTCAAAGAACGCCGCAGTTACATCGCCGATCGCAGCGAGGGCGGCACCGTCCTGCCCGTTACGGAAGGGGAAGAAACGGACGCATATTACGCGCAACTGATCATTCCCATCGTTTCGGGCGGGGACTGCCTGGGCGCGGTCGTGCTGCTTTCGGTCAAAGAGGGGGTAAAGATCGAGAATTCTTCCATCAAACTTGCCCAGCTGACCGCCGAAATGCTCGCCAATCAGTTCAATTAACGGAGCGTCGGCATGAAGAGCGGCGAACGCATAAGGGCGGGAAACCGTCCTTTTTTCAATCCGTCGGCAGGAGAAGGGGCAATGGCGGAAAAAGCGATTTTGCAGGAGCGGACCGTCTCCGCCGCCGCGGCGGGAGATGTCTCCCGCGCGGCGGCAAAAGGAACGGAGCCTGCGGGAAACGGCGGCTTATCGCATTTCGCGGAACCGTCGGCGGCATTGCAGGTTCAAAAAACGCCGGAAAGATCCTATAAATACGAAAGCTCGGAGAAATCGGGAAACGTCAATTTTTCCGAAGCTTTACGCGGCGAGGACGCGGAAAGGGGAAATACGGCGGGAAAGACAGCGGAAAAGACAGCGGAAAAGACAGGCGAAAAGGCGGAAGGACAAGGCGGGGAGAGCGATTTCTCCTCTCCAACCGCGCCCCTTCCGCGGCACGGTTTTTTGCGTGGCGCATTCATCATATCGCTGGGCAGTTTTTTCTCCAAGGTCATCGGTGCGGCGGCACGCATTCCCCTGACGGGACTTCTGGGCGCGGAGGGGGTCGGGCTCTATCAGCTTGTCTATCCTTTTTATTGTCTTCTGCTCACGGTTTCGTCGGCGGGACTGCCTTCGGGGATCTCCCGCATCGTGGCGCGGGAAGAGTCGTGCGGCAGGGACGGACGGGCGGTCTTTCGCAGTGCCTTCTCTCTCTTCTTTCTTGTGGGCATGGTCGGCTCCTTGCTCATGTTCGCGCTTCGCGGAGTCATCAGCAATTTACAGGGCGAGGACCTGAGGTGGTGCTATGTTGCGCTCTGTCCTTCGGTCTTATTGGTATCCCTGCTTTCCGTCTTTCGCGGCTATTTTCAGGGGCGTTGCAATATGGCCCCGACGGCCGTTTCGGAGATCACCGAACAGGTGGTCAAGGGCGTCTTTTCCATCGCGTTTGCCTGGTTTTTCCGCGATAACGTTCTGTATGCCGTTACCGCCGTGCTCGCCGCGGTGTCCTTGAGCGAGGGTTGGGCGGTGTTGTATATGTTCCGCCGTTATCGCGCCGAAAAACGCCTTTACCCGCCGCGCGCGGGCATCAAACCGACCTACCGAAAATTACTGTCCATGACCCTGCCCGTCGCGCTGGCGGCGGCCATTCTGCCCCTTTCGCAGTTCGTCGACAGCTGGCTGGGGGTGCGGCTGATGCGCGCCTATACGGGCGAAGCCGTGGCACTGTATGGTCTGTATGCGGGCGGCGCGGTGACGTTGGTGGGATTGCCCGTATCCGTGTGTTACGGGTTTGCGGTGTCGATCATTCCGCGGTTGAGCGGAAAGGCGGGCACCCGCGGGAAAGTGCTCAAAGCGTTGGGATTCACCCTGCTCGTTTCCCTGCCGTGCGCACTCGTTCTCTTCTTTTTTGCCCGTCCGCTGGGCGCGCTGTTCTTCCAACGGCTGAGCGGAGAACGGCTGGACATTCTGGAAACGCTGATAAAGATTCTGGCACCGACCGCCGTCACCCATGCCTGTGCGCAGACCCTCTCCGCCTGCCTCATCGGCAGGGGCAGAGCGATGCGCGCCGCGGGGAACATGGCGATCGCCGTGAGTCTCAAGACCGCATTGGTGTTTTTTCTCGTGCGTATGCAAAATATTTCCGTGGGCGGCATGGCATTTGCCGCAAACGGTTGCTATTTGACTGCTTTTGTGTTAAACTTAATCAGTAGCCTGCAACGGGAACGGGAGAAGAATGCCGAAAAGAAGGGTTAAAACCGCGTTTTTTGTTTCTGTTTTTTCGTCCGCAGGTCGTCCTGCGGATATTTTTTACTGTCGCGGAAAAAACAATTTTTGACGACGAGGAGGCACGGGCAATGATTGCATTGATCGGATTGGGTGCGCAGAAAGGAGATTTGACGGAGCGTGGGAAGACGGAAATTTTTTCCGCCGACAGGGTCATCGTGCGCACGGGCAAAGGCACGGCGGCGGAAATCCTTTCCGCGCTCGGCGTAAAATTTGAAACGCTCGACGGCGCGTTCCCGCGTACCCGTTCCTTCGATTCATGGTATAAAAAAGCGGCGGCTTTTGTCCTGCAGGCGGGAAAAACGGGAAAGGTTGCCTATTGCACGGCAGGGGCGGTCGGCGAGGACCGATGCGCCCTGTCTGTTGCCGCGCGGTGCAAAAATGCCGTCATCGTCGGCGGCGTGAGCAAGGCGGAACGCGCTTTGGAACTGTGCCGCCTGCCGTCCACGTCCTTCGCGCGCGTGTCCGCTTATGAGCTGAACGAAACGGAAAATCTGACCCTTCCTGCCGTCGTGTACGATCTGGACGATGAGCTGTTGGCGGGGGACGTTAAACTGATTTTAAGCGATCGGATCGGCGAGGAGACCCGCATATTTTTCGTGCGCGGCGGCAAAGCGAAGAAAATCCGCGTGTATGAACTCGATCGGCAGAGGGAATATGACGAAACGGCGGCGGTTGTCGTACCCGCATTGCCGCTGTTGGAAAAGAATCGGTTCGATATACACGATCTGGAAAACATCATCCGCCGTCTGCGCCGCCCCGACGGTTGCCCGTGGGACAAGGTGCAGACCCCCGAAAGCATCCGCATGAACATGGTGGAAGAGGCCTATGAACTGGTCGACGCCGTCGACGCAGGCGATCCCGATAAAATCCGCGAAGAGACGGGCGACGTCCTTTTGCAGGCGGTGTTCCATGCCGTCATGCAGGAAGAACGCGGGGCGTTCGATCTGACCGACGCGCTCACCGAACTGTGCGAAAAACTCATTCATCGGCATACGCATATTTTCGGAAAGGACAAGGCGACGGACGAGGCGTCCGCCCTGTCCGTGTGGGAGGCGAACAAGAAAAAGGAAAAGGGGCAGGACACCTTCTCCAAAGCCGTCAACGACGTCCCCGTCTGTTTTCCCGCCTGCATGCGCGCGCAGAAAGTGCAGAAGCGCGCCGGGAAGAGCGGCTTCGACTTTTCTTCCGTGCAAGAGGCGGAAAGTAAAATCGCCGAAGAACTGCAAGAGTGGCGGCATGCCCGCGAAAAAGGGGATAAAGAAGCTGAGCAGGAAGAGCTTGGCGACCTCCTGTTCGCCGTTGTCAATGCGGGACGGCTTGCGGGCGTGGATTGCGAACTTGCCCTGAAAGAGAGCGTGCAGAAGTTCGCCCGCCGTTTCACCGCTCTCGAAGAGGCGGTCATCGCCGACGGCAGAGACATCACGGCGCTTTCGCCCGCCGAGCTGGACGGGTATTATCAAAGAATAAAGGAAACAGAAAAATAATTTTGCAGGGAGCGTACATAAAAATGCAGCTGCATCCCATCGACATCGGCGGCATCCGCACGGAAAACAACGTCTTTCTGGCACCGTTGGCGGGGTATACAAATTATCCGTTCCGTAAGATATGTCTGGAATCGGGCGCGGGATTGACCTGCACGGAAATGGTCAGCGCCAAGGGCCTGCATTTCGGTAGCGAAAACACCCGCGAACTTTTGTATACGGACGCGGCGGAAAAAATCAAAACGGCGCAACTTTTCGGCAACGATCCCACTATTTTACGCGAAGCTTGCGAAAGCGAGGTGCTTGCGCCCTTTCAGATCGTGGACATCAATATGGGTTGCCCCATGCCCAAGATTTACAACAACGGCGAGGGCAGTGCGCTCCTTGCCGAGCCCGTTTTGGCGTCGAAAATCGTGTCCGAATGCAAAAAATCGGGCAAGCGGATCACCGTCAAAATGCGCATCGGGCTGACGGGAGAGAACATTGTGGCGGCCGATTTTGCAAAACGTCTGCTGGACGCGGGCGCGGATATGCTCTCCGTGCACGGCAGGACGAGGGACAAGATTTATGCGGGCGAACCCGATTATGCCGCGATCGCGTCGGTGGTGCGTGCGGCGGAAGGCAGGATTCCCGTCATTGCCAACGGCGGGATATTTTCGACGGCGGATGCCGACAGGATGCTGGAAAATACGGGCGCGGACGGGGTGATGCTCGCGCGCGCCGCCATGTACGATCCGCAGATATTCTGCGATTTCACGGGCAGAGCGCGCAGGAGTAAGAAGGAAATCATACTGCGGCAACTTGCGGAGACGCTGGAGCTTTTCGGCGAACGTTTTGCGACCGTCTATATGCGCAAGATGGCGGCGTTTTACCTGCGCGGCGAGCCGGGCGCGGCCGCGGCGCGGGAAAGACTTTTTTCTTGCCCCGACACGGCGGCGGTTGCCGCCGCCGTGCGGGAAATTTTTCCGTGAAATTCGGGAACGGAGTATTTACTTTCGGCGTAAGATTTGTTATGATATACAGGAAAACGGAAACAAAGGGGAGACTATGGATCGCATATTGATCGTCGAGGATGACGAATCCATCAAAACCGAACTTGCCGCGCTTTTGCGGGCGCGAGGGTATCTGCCCGTGTTCGCGCCGCCCTGCGAATTGGCGCTTCTGGACGTCAATCTGCCGGGGGAGAGCGGTTTTTCCCTCTGCCGCCGATTGAAATCGGAGTATAACGTGCCCGTCATTTTCCTGACGGCGCGGGAGAGCACGGAGGACGAACTGACGGGTTTCGGCGCGGGGGCAGACGATTATGTGCGCAAGCCGTACAACGCCGAGGTGCTCCTGGTCAGAATCGAACGGTTGTTAAACAAACCCCGCACGGTCTTCACGGTGCGGGATCTGACGCTCGACGAGGGATCGTTTGCGCTGCATTACGGCGGGAACAGCGTCGATCTGAGCAAGAACGAAGTGCGCATTCTGCACTGCCTGATGCAAAAGGACCTCTGCACCAGGGACGAACTCATCGAAGAACTCTGGACGAACGGCTGTTATCTCGACGAGAACGCGCTGTATGTCAACATCAACCGCCTGCGCGAGAAACTCAAATCGATCGGCGCGGAGGACTATCTTCACACCGTGCGCGGCGTGGGGTATCGGCTGTGAAAGGGGTCGCGGGGTATCGGCTATGAAATTTTTTGATTTTCTCCGTTCGCGCGCGCTGTTTCTGACCGTCGTATTTTTCGGATTGGTCTTTTGGTGCATCGTAGCGGCATTCATGGGCGCGCTGTGGCTGTTGATATTGCTGACGGTCGTCATCGTGTTTGGGGCGGTGGCGGTCTATATCGGGCTAGAGTATTATTTCTTTTGCCGTCGCATACAAAAACTCAAACGCCTGCAAAGCGAGATGGAGGAACTGCACCTTTTGGGCGAAGTGTTGCCCCGCCCCGTGAGCGGCATGGAAGAGGTGTATTTTTCGGTCATGAAGACCGTCTCCCGCGCGGCGGTTGACCGCGTGTTTGTCCTGCACAAAGAGCTGGAAGAATATCTGGACTATCTGGAGGGCTGGGTGCACGAGATCAAGACGCCGCTGACGGCGTGTTCGCTCATCTTGTCGGGCGACGGGGACGTCAGGAAAATGAAGAGCGAGTTGCGCCGTGCGGACAATCTCGCGGAGTCGGTGCTCTTTTATGCGCGCTTGCGCACGGCCGGGCAGGACGTGCGCATGACCCGTTTTTCCGTCCGCGAAGCCGCGGAGGAGGCGGTGCAGAACGAGATGGAACTGCTCATCGCCGCCAAGGTGTCCGTGGAAACGGAGGGGGATTTTTTTGCGGTAACGGACAGACAGGCGGTCGTGTTTTCGATCAAACAACTCCTCGTCAATTGCGCCAAATATTGCCGCGGCGGACACGTAAAAATCGCGGCGGCGGACGGCGCTTTGACCGTCGAGGACGACGGGGAGGGCATTCCTTCCCACGAATTGCCCCTGGTCTTTTCGCGCGGCTATGTCGGCAGTGCGGGGCGAAAACAGGGCGGCGGCACGGGCATGGGGCTGTACATCGTCAAACATACCTGTGAAAAATGCGGCGTTGACGTGTCCGTTTCGTCAGAGACGGGAAAGTTCACGCGGTTTACGTTCGCCTTTCCGAACGCCGCAAAAGAGAAATAACATCGCATGGCAAGGAAGTGCGCCGGGGATTTGTCGGGATCCCCCGCCTTCCTTTTTTTCATGCACCCGCCGCCCCGTCCGCGCTGACGGTCTGCCTGTGCGCATGTCTTGCCCGCGCTCAATTTTCGGTTGCACGAATATCTCGTCTGCGCACACTTTTCTCCTGTACGCACATCTCCCGCCCCGCGCCTTTGGCGCGGAGCGGGCAAGCAGACGGCATAATTTTTTGGGCTTTTTATCCCAACCTTACAAAAATGTAAGGTTTATGTAAGATTCCCGTAAGATAAATTCTTGCAAACGTGTGGTATAATGGAGTGGAACAGTGAAAAAATGCGCCGAACAGGCGACGGAGGTGGTGTTTTTTGCGCGGGCAATTGAAAGAGGTTTTGGAGAATGTATGCGGGCTCACGGGAGCCGTTTTGCAGCTGATTTTATTTCTGGTGATCCTCGTCGGTCTTTGCGTGCTGGGTTCGTGCGCAGTCTGGCAGGTTTATTTCAAAAAATCAATCACGGAAATTCTCAATGAAAGCTGGGCGTTGTTGCCCGCTCTTCCGTCCGACGTGAGATGTGAATATGAATGTCCGAGACACGTAATTTCCAGCAGCAAACATTATTATGTTTTCGATTGGGAAGGGCAGGACGATTCTGTTTTTTCGACGTTTCATGCGGAAAAGAGTACGGAATTTGAAGAGGCGTGCGAAGGAATGCTGTCAGAATACGTATCTACCATAGATGAGAGTGTTCCCGACGATTATCGTCCCGATTGGTCGGAGTCATACAGGTGGCAATACAAGTGGCGCTCCGGTTCCGAGGGAGAAATCATGGATGCTCCGATTTTCGGGTATGATGATTATTTTGAATTGAAGGGAAAGGATGCAGACTTGTTGTACATGGTATATTTCCCTGCGGCGGAAAGATTGTGCATTGTAGATATAGCTATGTTGTAGCAGTTTATCTGCGAAAATTTACTTTGATTGAATAAAAAGGAGAAAATATTATGAAAAAAAATGAGACAATGGATGATTTTATGGATCGGCGGCGTATGTTTTGCGTGCATTGCGTTGAATGTCAAGCTCAGTCAGGTATAGAAAAAGTAAGAAGAAAGATATTTGCGTTGTTGTCTTTGCGTGAGGGGCATGCCCTTGCAGACGCCGAAAAAGGACGGGGATTGTGCTTTGGCGGTTTGCCTTTGCACTCGGTAGGGAACGGCAAAAAAATATAAGATATGCGTAAGATTGACGTCAGGCAATTTTACGGAAAAAATACAGGAGCAAACGGAAATAAAAAAAGGCGCGCTCGGCAAAGCGCCGCCTGCATCGGTAAGGAGGTCAACAAATGCTTTTCAAAATCGCTTTCCGCAACATGTGGCGGCAGATCGGGGGATATTTCATCTATTTCGTAACCGTCGCGTTGACGGTATCCATCCTGTTCTCGCTCAACAGCATGATGTTCAGCAAGCTGATCTTTGATTTCTCTGCGGCTTTTAAAATGGAAACGACGCTCGCTTGCGCGTTTCTCGCCGTATTGCTCAGCGTCGTTTCCGCGGCGGTCTTCGGCTATGGCACTGCCTTTTTGTTGCGGCGGCGGAAAAGGGAGTTCGGTTTATATCTGACCCTCGGCATGTCCCGCGGGAACATCATGACGATTTTTTCCATCGAATTGCTCTTCACGTTCCTCTTGTCGCTCGGCGCGGGGATCGGACTCGGCGCGTTGGTCTATCAGGTCATTGTGGCGGGGATCAACAACTTTTTACAGGCCGAATTTATCTGGGCGGACTATACCGTCGAGGGCTTTGCGCTGACTTTCATCATGGTGGGGGTCATGTTCCTGCTCTCCTCGGCGGTGTCCCTCGCGTATCTTCGCCTGACCAAGGTCGCAAAACTGTTGCAGGGGCAGAGCACGGCGGAAAAAACGGTCAAAAACCCGGGACTTTGGATCCGTATAACCCTCGTCGCGGCGGTCGTGTTTGTCCTTTCCCTGTTGATCATTGTTTTTAACGTGGAGAACACCTCGTCGGAATCGTATGCGTTCACGCTCGTCGGCTGTTCGGCGGCGGCATTCATCTCCATCGTATTGATGTATGTGGGTGCGATGAAGAGCGTGATGTATTATTTATTGAAGAACAGGAGATTTTCGGCGCGCGGCACGCGCACGTTCACTTTAAGGCAACTCTCGGGGCGCATGAGCGCCGATTCACTGCTGATCGGCGTCATTGCCGTATTGCTGTCCATTGTATTGACGGGCGGAAACGGCTTCCTCACCATCGTGAACGCCCAGACGGCGCAGAGCCGGATCAACAATCCCTTTACCGTCTCCATAGCGTCTCCATATGTCGGCACGGGCGATCTCACCGCCGAAGTCTCCGTCTGGATGGAACAGTTCGGCGAAGTGAAAGAGAGTCACCGCTACACCGTCTATGAACTTTCCACGCGCGCCATCAGCGAGCGGATAGAGGGGTATGCGAATACCGATTGGGTCATGAGGGAGAGCGACTATCTCATTCTTGCAAAGATGGCGGGGGAGAAGGCGGAACCGATCGGGGACGGCATTGCCATTCTCGGGAACCGCATCGGCATTCCGGAAATGGAAGAGGCGCAGACGGTCGACCTGAGCGATTTCACCCTCGACGTCGGCGGGCATACGCTTTCCGTATCCTTCCTCTCTTCCATCCGCTGTTCACTTGCCGCGGGCGTTTCTCTGCCGAGTTTTTATGCCGTCGCGCCCGACGCGGCGGTCGACGCGCTCGCCGCGGGCGAGGGCGGAGGATATCTTTCCGCCAACACTTTTTGCGCCGTCAATTATGCGGGCGGAAAGTTCGACGAAGAGGGGCTTCGGGATTTCTTTTTTGAGAAGAATCGGGAGGAGATTTATTCCCAAGCCTGCGAAAACGCCTCGGGCTGGTATACCAATCACTTCTTTTATGTCGACGTCAGCGGATCCCGTAAGGCTAACATCGTGCAGATAGCCGCGCCCTTTCTGATCATTCTGATCTTCGTCACGGTTACTTTCACCCTTCTGTCCATCGCGGTGCTCGCGCTCAAGAGCCTTGCCGCCGTTTCGGAGGACAAACACCGCTATAAATTGCTCTTTCTGTCGGGCGCGACCGAAAAGGAAACTCTCCGTTCGCTCGCCGTGCAGCTGCTCGTCTATTTCTTCCTGCCCTTCGCCGTACCCATATTTCTGAATATACCCGTATCCTTCATCTGTATGGCACTCAACGGCTTTTTCGGCGGGTACATGCCAAACATACAGGTCGTCGGCTTTGCGGCGATGTTCTCGGGCATGCTGCTGCTTTTTTACGCGCTCTATTGCGCCGTCGTATACCTCGTTTCCCGCGCAGACGTCAAAAAGACCCTGCGCGCGGTGGGATAGGGGAAAGGCGTGCGGTGTGTAAAGGGGAAAATCTTACAAAATTGTAAGGTAATTTTGCCATAAAGTATGATATAATGAAAGAAAGAGGGGGAGAGGACGCCCTATGCGGCGTCCGATGACTCAAAGGAGGTTGACAAATGCTATTCAGGCTTGCTTTTCGCAACGTGCGGCGGCAGATCGGGAATTATCTGGTCTACTTTATCACCGTTTCTTTGATCGTTGCGCTCTTGTTCTCCGTGAATACGCTCGTTTTCAGCGATATCATGGAAGAAATCTCCTGGACGATGCCGATCGAGTTTATGCGCGTCCTGCTCCTTTTCGTGGTCTGCATCATGGCGGCGGCCGTCGCGTTCGTGCTCGGCTATGCCACGGTCTTTCTCCTGCAAAGGCGCAAACGGGAATTCGGCGTCTGTCTCACCCTCGGCATGACGCGCGGGGACGTACTGAAAATCTTTGCGGGAGAAACGGGCATCACCTTTCTCTTGTCTTTGGGCATGGGTTTGCTTTTGGGGCTGGTTTTCTATCAGGTATTGGCGGCGGGGTTCATGCGTTTTCTGGAAACGGAATACGTCTTTGCCGCGTATTCTCCCGGCGGATTTTTCTGCACGGTCGGCATGGTTGCGGGGATGTTTCTTCTCTCTTCCGTTGCCGCCCTCGTGTATCTGCGCTATCAGAAAATAACGGCGCTGTTGCAGGGGGACCGCGCGGCGGGGCGAAAGGTGAAGCGCCCCGCGCTCTGGGCGGCGGTCTTTGTGCTCTCGGTCGTCGGGATCGTCGCATCCGTCCTTTGGATCGGAAACTGGCTCGGCGGGGATGTCGGCAGTTTGTCCGACCGCGCCTGGGAACTGTTCGCCTCTCTTGCGCTCTTCTTTCTGTCGGCAGGGTTGTTTTCTGCGGCGTTTTCCCGTTCTCTCCTTTGGTTTGCCTTGCGCTGTAAGCGTCTGACGTTCCGCGGCGCGGGCGTGTTCACCGCCCGCGCGCTCTCTTCCCGTCTGACGGCCTCTTCCCTCATGATGGGCGTGCTCTCCGTATTGCTCTGTGCGGCGATCGTCGGCATGAACATCTTTTTCTCCCTGAACACCGTCATGGAAACGGACATAAGGAAGGCCAATCCCTTCGACATTACCGCCGCCCGAGCCGCCGAAACGTCGGCCTCGTCCGATTACGGGGAGGAGCTCTCCCTCATCGGGGAATATGCCCCCGTCAGACAGTCGCACGTCTATACCGTGTATAAATATTATTCGGAAACGGTCGTGACCGAGAGTGATTTTTCCATACTTTGCAACATGTCAGGATATAGCATGCCTGCATTGAACGGGGGATATCTCGAATGCGGTCAGAGCTGGGGCGAAGGCGAGGAGGGCGTTCTTTCGCCGCCGTCGGAAGGCAAAGTGCCCCTCGTCGTCGGTGGAGTGGAATATCCCTGCGTCGGATATTTCAATGTGCCCGACAATCTCATTGTGCGGACGCGCAATCTCGTCGGTCCTTTCTTCGTCCTGCCGGACGAAGCCGTTCGGGCGGCGGGCGGGGATTGCAGGGCGGAGAGCCAAAGCCTTGCCGTCATGCTTTCCGTACGGCATTACGATGTGGCGGGCTTAAAAGACGCGCTGTCGGCGCGTGGCGACGGAACGGGGACGGGAACCAATTACAGGTTTTACGAATCCCTCCGCCTTGACGCCGTGCAACAGTTTGCGCCCTTTCTTCTGATGTCGTTCTTTGTGTCGGCGGTATTCGTTCTCATGACCATGGCGATGCTCTCGCTCAAAATCCTTTCCGCGGTGTCCGAGGACAGGCTGCGCTATCGCATCCTCCGTTATCTGGGCGTGTCCGAAGGGATGCTGGCCAAATCGCTCTGCACGCAGATATTTTTCTTTTGCTTCCTTCCGTTTGCCGTGCCCGTGGGCGTCTGTTTCCCGCTCGTCGGCATATTGGAGCGCATGATTTCCTTTGCGGGTGCATCTCTTCCCGCGGGCGCGCTCGCCCTGCAGGTGGCGGCGACGGCGGGCGTTGTTCTTTTGCTGTGCGCGCTCTATTTCGCCGCGACGGGGTTCGCAGCCTGGCGGGATATAAAAAAGACCCTGCGCGCCGTCGGATAGGGGAAAGACGTTCGGCGAGCAAAGGGGAATCTTACAAAATTGTAAGGTAATTTTGCCATAAAGTATGATATAATGAAAGAAAGAGGGGGAGAGGACGCCCTATGCGGCGTCCGAAGCCTCAAAGGAGGGCGGCAAATGCTTTTCAGGCTTGCTTTCCGCAACGTGCGGCGACAGATCGGGAATTACCTTATCTATTTCATTACGGTGTCTTTGACCGTCGCGTTGCTGTTCTCTGTCAATAATTTCATTTGCGGCGACGTCATGGACGAAATGTTGTTGCAATACGAACGGTTTGCCGACCTTATCCGCAACATCGCCCTTTGTCTGACCGCCGTCATGGCGGCGGTTGTCGCGTTCGTACTCGGTTATGCGACGGTTTTTCTCCTGCGAAAGCGCAAACGGGAGTTCGGCGTCTGCCTCACCCTCGGCATGACGCGCGGAAACGTGTTGAAAATCTTTGCAGTCGAAACGGGCTTTACTTTCCTTTTGTCCTTGGGCATGGGTATTCTCTTGGGGTTAGCGGCTTATCAGGTTCTTTCGGCGATATTCATCAATTTTCTGAATTTTGAATATGCCTTCGCGGGCTATTCCCTTGCGGGCAGTCTTCTGACCGTCGGCATGGCGGTATGTATGTTCCTCCTCTCCTCCTGCGCATCGTTTTTCTATCTGCGCTTTGTCAGAATATCCCGCTTGCTGCAGGGGGAAAGTTTTGTGTCGAAGAAGGCGGGGGTACCCGTGGGATGGATCGTGCTTGTTCTCTTCTCTCTTGCCGGCATTGTCGGCGCCGTCGTCTTCTTTTACGGCTGGCTGGAAGAGGGGAATTATCATCTGCATCTGGCGGGCGTGTCTGCCGCCGTTGTCTGTTTTTTGTTCTCGGCGGGGCTTTTGCCCGTCGGGCTGTCCAAGACCGTCATCTGGATACTGTTGCGCTGTAAAAAGCTTACGGCGCGCGGTGCCGGCGTGTTCACGTTGCGCCAACTTTTCGGCAGGATCAATGCAAGTTCTCTCATGATGGGCGTGCTCTCCGTGCTTCTTGTTTTCGCCCTCATCGGTCCCAATATATTTCTCACCGTCAACACCGTAACCGAGGCAGATCTGCGCATCGATTATCCTTACGATGTTTCGGCGAAACGTAAAACGCAAAGCGCCCTGCCGCAGGATTTTGCGGAAGATTTGCGCATCATCGGGGAGTATGCGCAGATAGAGGCGAGCTATTCTTACACGCTGTATTACGGTGAAACGGGGAATGAGCGGAGCGAAATCGTGCGCGCGAGCGATTTTTCCGTGCTTTGCGACCTTCTCGGGTATACCGTGCCCGCATGGGAGGGGGATTGCATTTTTTATACCTCGTCCGATGCGGGAGCCGATTTTGTTTATACGCCCGGCAAACGGCAGACCGTTATCGACGGACGCACGCTGTCCGTCGGCGGGACCATCAAGGGGCCCGACGGCATAATTGATTGGTCGTCGGCGTTTGAGTTTTTCGTCATCGCCGATGAAGTTGCGGAGGAAATGGAGCTGACGCCGTTTATTTATTGTCTTGCCGTGCGATTCAAAAACCGCCGCTTTGATGCGGACGCTCTTTCGGCGGCGTTGGACGCCTATCGGCGCACGGACGGACCGCAGGAAAGCGGGGAGTCTTTTTACAATGGGACGAGTTACACGCTGTTCGAGCTCGAGAGGCTGTACGAGGTCGGACGGCTCGGCATGGTTCTTTTCGGCGCTCTGTTCATTTCGGCCGTGTTCGTTCTGATCACCATGGCGATGCTTGCGCTGAAAATACTCTCCATAGTCGCCGAGGACAGAGAGCGATACCGTATTCTTCGCTATTTGGGCGCGTCCGAGGGGATGCTGGCAAAATCACTTGGCATGCAGATGTTCTTTTACTGTTTTCTGCCTTTTGTCGTGCCGCTCGGAATATGTTTTCCGCTCGTCGGCGCATTGGAACGCATGATTTCCTTGTCGGGTGTCGCTCTTTCCGCAGGCGCGCTCGCCTTGCAGGTAGCCGCAACGGCGGGCGTCGTTGTGCTGTTGTACGCCGTCTATTTCCTTGCCGCATACCTCGCCGCCTGGCGGGATATAAAAAAGACCCTGCGTGCCGTCGGATAGGGGAAAGGCGATTGCAGGCCCTGTTGTGCGGGCGTGTAAAAGTCTGCGCGGGATATATATCGGTTTCATCGGGCGTGGCCCGTGAGATAAATTAAAAAACAGATTCCATACAATTCCAAAATAAAGGAGGAAAAAATCATCATGCAGGAAATTTTGAAAGTCGTCAACGCCGTCAAGTATTACGGCAACGGAAGCGTTACCACCCGCGCGCTCGCGGGGGTGTCGTTCACCATGGAGAAAGGGGAATTCGTCGCCGTCATGGGCCCGTCGGGCTCGGGCAAAAGTACGCTTCTGAACGTCGTTTCCACGATCGAGCCGCTCAGCGGCGGGGAGATCGTCGTGGACGGCGAGCCCGTCTCCACCCTCGGGGAGAACGATCTCGCGTCCTTCCGCCGCGACAAACTGGGGTTCATCTTTCAAGAGTATAACCTTCTCGACACCCTGACTGTCGAGGAGAACATCGCTCTTCCCCTCAATTTGAAAAAAGTAAACGCGGGACAGACGCGGCGGGAAGTCCTGCGCGTCAGCGAAGCGCTGGGGGTCACCGATCAGCTGGAAAAGTTCCCCTATGAGCTTTCGGGCGGTCAGAGGCAGCGCGTGGCGTGCGCCCGCGCCGTCATCGCGTCTCCCGCGCTCATCCTCGCCCACGAGCCGACGGGCGCGCGCGATTCAAAAAATTGCCGCGAGCTCATGGAACAGTTCCGTCTGATGAACGAAAAGCTGGATGCGAGCATTCTCATGGTCACGCACGACGCGTCCGTCGCGTCCTATGCCGACCGCGTCATCTTCCTGCGGGACGGGAAGATCTACAGCGAAATTTTCCGCGGCGAGCGGGAACAGAAGGAATTCCGCCACGACATCCTGAACATCGTCGAAACGTTGGGAGGGGGTGAGGAAGGTGCTGTTTAAGATCGCCTTTCGCAACGTGCGGCGGCAGATCGGCAATTACCTCATCTATTTCGTCACCGTATCTCTGACCGTCGCGCTTCTGTTTTCGGTCAACAACCTCATTTTAAGTGAGTTTATGGACGAACTGTCCGAGGAGATTGCCGACTTCATCCAGCCCATCCTGCTCGCCGTGGTGGGGATCATGGCGGTCGTCATCGCCTTCGTGCTGGGCTATGCCACGACCTTCCTTTTGCGCCGAAGAAAGCGGGAGTTCGGCGTCTATCTCACCCTCGGCATGACGCGGCGTGACGTCCTCACGATCTTCGCCGGCGAAACGGGCATCACGTTCCTTGTTTCTTTGGGCATGGGTATCGTGTTGGGCCTTGGCACCTTTCAGGTGCTCGTCGCCGTTTTCATGAATTTTCTCGAGCAACCCTATGAGTTTGTCGCCTATTCCTGGAGCGGATCCCTGCTCACCGTCGTGATGGTGGGGGTCATGTTTCTGGTCGCCTCCGTGGCGTCCTTGCTGTATCTGCGTTTTGCAAAGATTTCCCGCCTCCTGCAGGGCGAATCGACCGCCCCCAGGACGGTCAAATATCCGCTCCTGTGGCTCGCTGTGGCGGTGCTCTCCGCCGTCGGACTCGCCGCTTCTGTCAGTCTTTTCACGGATTGGCTGGAAAGCTCGGACTTCTTTGAGCGCGTGGACGAGCTGGCGCTGTACATCGCGATTTTCTTCCTTTCGGCGGGCTTTCTGCCCGTCGGGCTGTCGCGGAGCATTCTGTGGCTCCTGTTGCGTTTCAAGGGGCTTTCGGGCAGGGGCGCGGGCATCTTCACCGTCCGCCAGCTTTCCGCCCGTCTGAACGCAAGTTCTCTCATGATGGGCGTGCTCTCCGTCCTTCTGGTGGTCGCCGTCATCGGCCCCAACGCTTTTTTTACATACAACGCCACCATCGACGCCGATCTCGATCAACACTATGTTTTCGACATCGAGTCCGACCGTTCGTATTTCAGCGAGCTATCCTATGAAGGGGACCTTGAAATCATAGGCAAGTACGCCGAGATCGAGGATGCCTGTATTTATACGATTTACGAACAGACGCAATATGACGAGGACGGAGAATTCTCATCCTCCGATGACTATATCGCCGTGAAAGACGTTTCCTATCTGTGTGCCATGCTCGGCTATACCATGCCCGAAACGGACGGCAAATATGTCATCGTCGACATTCTGGCTTTCGCGCCGGACGGAGCGGCGGATGAAACTTTTTCTTTCGACGAAAGCAAAAAAGGGGATGCGATTTCGCTTGGCGGGGTGCAGTATGAATGCGCGGGCACGCTGTACTATTACAACACGTTTCTGTTCAGCTCCGACAGGCTGTACGCCGTGCCGGATGCCGCCGTCGGCTTTTTGCGCGCCGCGGCGGAAAAGGACAAGGCGGAAAGGCCTTCGGACGGCACTTATGTCCCGCCCGAACCGTTTTCCGTCAACACGACGGCGGCGGACAACCTTGTCGTTGACCTTGCAGACGGGCATTACGACGCCTATGCCATGTTGGAAGAGCTTCGCTCTTACGCCCAATCCGATCCCGCACAGAACGGATACACCAATTACTCCGTACGGGAACGGGACAGGATGTATCAGCTCGGTCAGATCGCGCTGTTCCTGCTCGGCGATCTCTTCGTGTCGGCGGTGTTCATCCTCATGACGATGGCTATGCTCGCCCTGAAAATACTCTCCATGATCGCCGAGGACAGGGAGCGCTATCGCATGCTCTGGCGGCTGGGCGCGTCCGAGGGGATGCTCGGGCGGTCGCTGTTTGCGCAGATGTTCTTCTTCTGTTTTCTGCCCTTCGTCGTGCCGCTTGCCCTGTGCTTTCCGCTCGTGCCCATCCTCGAATACACGGTGCAGGGCTCCGCGCTTGCCCTTTCTTCGGGCGCGATTGCCGCGCAAGTGGCGGGCTTTGCGGGCGTGATTTTGGGGCTGTACGCCGTCTATTTCCTTATTGCCTATCTCGTCGCGCGGCTGGATATACGCAGAACGTTGCGCGCCGTCGGATAGAGAAGAAACCTTTGAAAACAGAAAAAATATACGGGTAGCGAAAAAGAGCGGGCATTTTGCCCGCTCTTTTTCGCGGAATAAAACGGAAAAACGGGTGCAAAACGTTGTACTTTTCGGAAAAAGTATGTTATAATGGAGAGGAAGTAAATTTATTATATATAATATATATAATAAAAATCAAAACTTGCGAGAGAGGGGACGCGGCGTTCTGCCGTCGGTTTTGTTGCGGAGCCGAAAAAAGAGAGGGAACAGAGCGCCCGCCCGCATCCGTTTTTTTACAGGGAGGTCAGAGATACAATGTCTGAAAAAGTGGAACACCAATACGGCGCGGAGCAGATCCAGGTTCTGGACGGGCTGGAACACATCCGCAAACGCCCCGGTATGTACATCAGCTCAACGGACGAAAAGGGATTGCACCACCTCGTGCACGAGGTCGTGGATAACTCCATCGACGAGGCTTTGGCGGGCTATTGCACGCAGATCGACGTCGTCATCAACGCCGACGGTAGCTGCACGGTGACGGACAACGGCCGCGGCATTCCGACGGGCATTCATCCCAAAGAGGGCATTTCCACGCTCGAAGTCGTGTTCACCAAGGTCAACGCGGGCGGCAAGTTCGGCGGCGATTCGGGCTATAAGGTCTCTTCGGGCCTGCACGGCGTGGGCGTCAAGGCGGTCAACGCGCTCTCCGAGTGGCTGGAAGCCGAAGTGTGCCAGAACGGGCACATCTATAAACAGGTCTATAACCGCGGCGTCAAACAACGCGACGTGCAGATCATCGGGGATACCGACAAGACGGGCACCCGCGTTACCTTCATGCCCGACGCGGACATCTTTGAAACCACGGAATTCAAATACGATATGCTCAAAGCAAGGCTCAAAGAGCTTGCCTATCTCAACAAGGGCCTGACCATCACCCTGGAGGACAAGCGCGAGGGCAAGGAGCGGAAAGACTCCTTCTGTTTCGAGGGCGGCATCCGTTCCCTCGTGGAGGAGCTCAACCAGGGCAAAGACACGCTCTTCCCGCAGCCCGTCTATTTTGAGGAGACCGAAGGCGACAGCATGTGCGAAGTCGCCATTCAGTACAACGACGGTTACAGCGAGGTGATCTATTCCTATGCCAATAACGTCAACACGGTGGACGGCGGCACGCACGTGGAAGGGCTGAAACTGGCGCTCACGAAGGTCATCAACGATTACGGGCACCGTCTGAATATCCTGAAAGAAAGCGAACGCCTGACGGGCGAGGACGTGCGCGAAGGCATCACCGCGGTCGTATCCGTCAAGCTCATCAACGCGCAGTTCGAATCGCAGACCAAGGACAAGCTGAACAACAGCTCCATCCGTCCCTTTGTGTCCCGCTGTGCGACCGAACACCTCAGCACCTTCCTGGAAGAGAATCCGACCGTGGCGCGCGAGCTGGTCCTGCGCTGTATCACGGCGCAAAAAGCGCGCGACGCGGCGCGCAACGCCCGCGAGCTCACCCGCCGCAAGGGCGTTCTGGAAAGCGCGACGCTGCCCGGCAAACTTGCCGACTGTTCCGACCGCCGCCCCGAGCTTTGCGAAATTTACATCGTAGAGGGCGATTCCGCAGGCGGCACGGCCAAGCAGGGACGGGACAGACGCTTTCAGGCAATTCTGCCTTTAAGGGGCAAAATTCTCAACGTGGAAAAGGTCAGAATGAACCGCGTGCTGGAAAACGAGGAGATCAAAGCGATGATCACGGCGTTCGGTTGCGGCATTCTGGACGATTTTGACGAGAGCAAGCTTCGCTATGACCGTATCATTTCCATGACGGACGCCGACGTCGACGGCGCGCATATCCGCATTTTGCTTCTGACCTTCCTTTTCCGCTATATGCGTCCGCTCATCGAGCACGGGCACGTCTATTCCGCCGTGCCGCCCCTCTATAAGGCGAGTCTGAAAGGGGAACCGGACGTCTATCTCTATTCGGACGAAGAACAGCTCAAATTCATCGCCGAACACCAGGACAAGGCAAAACAGATCGAATTCCAGCGGTATAAGGGACTGGGAGAGATGAGTAAGGAACAGCTCTGGGACACGACCATGAGCCCCGCGACGCGGACGCTTCGCCGCGTGTCCATGTCCGACGCGGTAGAGGCGGACAAAATGTTCTCCCTGCTCATGGGCGAGAACCCCGAACTTCGGCGGCAGTTCATCACCGAAAACGCCGCCATGGTCGATAAGAACGACACATACGGAGGGATGTAAAGATGGCAAAGAACGAAACCAGTCAGGAACTGACCGAGGAGTTCAGAAAGACGCTCGCCATGACGCGCGTTTTGGACATTGAAGTCGATCACGAGCTGAAAAAATCCTTCATGGAATACGCCATGGCGGTCAACAAATCCCGCGCCATTCCCGACGTGCGCGACGGGCTCAAACCCGTGCACCGCAGAATCTTATACTCCATGAGCGAAATGGGCCTGTATAACGACAAGGCGTACCGCAAATGCGCGCGTATCGTCGGCGACGTGCTCGGTAAATATCACCCGCACGGCGACTTGTCCGTATACGACGCGTTGGTGCGTCTGGCACAGGATTTCTCCATCAATTTCCCGCTCGTGGACGGGCACGGCAACTTCGGCTCGGTGGACGGCGATCCCCCCGCCGCCATGCGTTACACGGAAGCCCGCCTTTCCAAACTGGCGGCGGAGATGCTGCGCGACCTCGACAAGGAGACGGTGGACTTCCTGCCCAACTTCGACGGCACGGAAGAGGAACCCTTCGTTCTGCCTTCGCGCTATCCCAACCTGCTCGTCAACGGCTCGGACGGCATTGCCGTGGGCATGGCGACCAATATCCCGCCGCACAACCTTGCGGAGATCATTGACGGTACCATCGCCATGATCGACAATCCCGAAATCAGCGTGGACGAGCTCATGGAATATATCCCCGCGCCCGATTTTCCCACGGGCGGCATCATCATGGGCAGAAGCGGCATCCGCAAGGCCTATCGCACGGGACAGGGCAGCATCGTCATCCGCTCCAAGTGCGAAATCGAGGAATATCAATCGGGCAACACCACCCGTTCGCGCATCGTCGTTACGGAAATTCCCTATCAGGTCAACAAGGCGGCGCTCATCAAGACGATCGCCGATATGGTCAAGGACAAGCGCCTCGAAGGCATTTCGGACATCCGCGAAGAGTCCGACCGCGCGGGCATGCGCATCGTCATAGAGATCAAAAAAGACGCCAGCCCGCAGGTCGTGCTGAATTCCCTGTATAAACACACCAACCTGCAGGTTTCGGACGGCATCAACCTTCTTGCGCTCGTGGGTAAGGGCACCGAACCCAAAGTGCTCAACCTTCGGGAAATTTTGTCCGAATACATCGACCATCAGAAAGAAGTCATCGTGCGCCGCACCCGTTTCGATCTCAACAAAGCGGAAGAGCGCGCGCACATCGTGGAAGGGCTCGTGCTCGCGCTTGCCAACGTGGACGAAGTGGTGGAAATCATCAAGAAATCCGCCGACAAAAATGACGCAAACAGACGTCTTTGCGCGGCATTCGAACTGGACGAAAAACAGGCGAACGCCATTCTAGAAATGCGTTTGCAGCGTCTGACCTCGCTGGAAGTGGAAAAATTGCAGGACGAACTCAACGCCTTGCACAACACCATTGCCGATCTCAAAGATATTCTTGCGCGCGAAAGCCGCGTGCTGGAAATCATTAAAAATGACCTTACGGACATCAAAAACCGCTATCCTTCTCCCCGTAAAACGGAAATATCCGCGGGCGAAAGCGACATCGAGGACGAGGACCTCATTCCCGTGGAGGACGTTGTCATTTCCCTGACGCACAGCGGCTATGCCAAGCGTCTGCCCGTTACCGAATACAAGGCGCAGAACCGCGGCGGCGTCGGCATCACGGGACATAAACCCAAGGAAGAGGACTTTGTGGAGAATATGTTCATCTGCTCCACGCACGATCATATTCTGCTGTTCTCGGATAAGGGCAAGGTCTATCACATCAAGGGCTACATGATCCCCGAAGCGGCAAAGACTGCCCGCGGCCGCGCGCTCGTCAACATAGTGCAGATCGAACAGGACGAAAAGATCGTCTGCATGCTCCCCGTACAGGAAGGCAGGGAAAAATTCATCGCCTTTGCCACCAAGGACGGCCTCATCAAAAAGACCCCCGTCGAGGAGTTTATGCGCATCAACCGTAACGGCAAGATCGCCATCAGAATGGTCGAGGGCGACGCCCTGATTTCGGTCATGGGTACGTCGGGCGAGGATGAACTCATCGTCGCTTCCCGCGCGGGCAAGTGTATCCGTTTCTCCGAATCGGACGTGCGTCCCATGGGGCGCGACACGCAGGGCGTGCGGGCGATGAACCTCGCCGCGGACGACGCCTTGGTGGATATGCTGGTCGTCGATAAGAGCAAGGACGTGCTCACGATCACGTCGCTCGGTTACGGCAAGCGCACCGACGTGGAGGAATACCGTCTGCAAGGCAGAGCGGGTAAGGGCATCAAGGCGGGCATTTTCAACGAAAAGACGGGTTCGCTCGTCAATCTGAAACTGGTGTCCGACGGCGACGACATCATGCTCATCACGGCGGCGGGCGTCATCATGCGTATGCACGCCGACTCCATTTCCAAAATCGGCAGGAACACGCGCGGCGTGCGCGTGATGCGCGTGCGCGACAGCGAAATCGCCACGATCGCCGTTACCGAACGGGACGACGAGGCCGAAACGGTGTTGCCCGAAGAGACCGCGCCTTCCCCCGAAGATCTGGCGGCGGACGCGGCGGAATCTTCCGAAGAAGAATAATTTTCCCGCGGGCATGCCCGCGAAAAAGGGCAAAAACATAAAACGCGGGGCGCACACGGTGCGCCCCGCATTTTTCTCGCTGTTTTGAGAGAGAACGCCCCCGCCCGCTTGCGTGCGGGGGCGTTGCGGCTTGGAAAAACCCACGCGGCGAGTTCTCCCGCCGCGTGGAAATAAAAAACATGAAAATCGGTCGGAAAACCCGCCCGCGGCCAAAGTCCCGCTCGCGGTAAAAAACCCGCTCGCGGCAGAAGTCCCGCCCGCGGCAGCAATCCCGCCCGCGGCAGAAGTCTCGCCCGCGGCAGAAGTCCCGCCCGCGGCAGAA